>JAFAHT010000520.1 GCA_019237095.1 Planctomycetaceae bacterium | reverse complement strand
AGCAGTTTCCCCAGATCGTCATCGCGCTCAAGAACCAGTTGCACAGGCTTCGCAAGCTGGGCATCGCTCCGATCGCGGCGTCCGGCCAGTTTGGCGCTCCACTGGGGGCTACGAGCAGCACGAGTACCACGACGACATTCACCACGACCACCCAGCCAGGGTTCAACAACGCCGACAACGCGTCGCTAGGCGATGTCAACGGCATGTCGCTGCCAGCCGTCTTGAACGAAGTCATCTCGGTCACCGGCACCTATCCGTTCCCGTTCACGACCAGTCCCTCGACGATTCCGTCCGATCCTCCCGTCAGTGTCATTCCCAACCAACTCGGTCCCGTGCTGGTCTTCGGCAATGCGCTTACCATCGGGGGGACCGCGAGCACGAGCACCACGACCACCACGACCACCACGAGCACCACCGCCGGTGTCGCGGCCAATGTCATCACGTACACCGCGGCTGACACCGTAATGTACAACGACCGGATCACGGGCGCGGCGAACCGCAGCGCGACCACGGACTTCGCCGCTCCGGCGATCGACGTTCCGACCTTCCGCCGCACGTTCTCGCTGGTGAACGTGCCCTCCGGCACTTCGACGAGCGCCGCGGGCGACCCGCAGGATCATGTGACGTTCAGCCAGGTGGGAACCTCGATGTCAGCGGCCATCGTGACCGGAGCCTACTCCCTGGTAGCCTCGGCCCTCAATTACTGGATCACCCTCGCTCACAGCAACGGTTACACCGCCGACGCTTACCTGACCACGCCGGTTGGGGTGGACTCGCTGAATTTCGGGGCGCATGCCATCAAGGATCTGTCGGTCTACAACAATCCGGACGGGATCAATGGTATTCTGGCCTACACCGCCGTGCCCGCCGCCGACGTCAACGACGCCGGCTCTCTGTCCACTCCGCCTTTGCTCGGGACCCATGACAAGCAGAATAACTTCGCGGGAACTAGCGTCCCGCCGTCTTACGCCCGCGTCTCGGTCGGCAATGCGATCGCCTCGATCGAAGGGACGATCGCGATCAATTACCTGTTGAGTCACAACGACTTCCCCTTGATCGACACGAGCGGCGACGGGATCATCACGGCTCAGGAACTCCAGAATTTCACTGACACAGCCGCGTCGAAAGGTCTGGCCGAGGCCGGTGCCATGGCAGCACTACTGGGCGGCACCGCGACCTACGCGCAGCCTGAGGCGGGCATCAACAATACCGTTTTCAACGAGAACCCTGATCAGCCCGCGGCCCTCCAGCGCCGGTTCAACTACTTCGATTACCTGGCCAACGGCCAGCTCGAGGGCGGCATCAGCATCAGCTCGTTCAAGATGCTGGCCAACACCCTGCTTCCCCAGCCCGACGCGTACGTGATCGTCGATCGGCAGAGGGCCTCGGCCAACGGCTTCCTGGTCGCACCACTGGCTCAGCGAAACTTTGTCAACTTGCAGACCTTGCTGCCGAAGTACATGTGGGTGCCAGCGTCGGCGATCAAGAAGTATCGCAACATCTCGCCGACAGCGTTCGGTGTCAACAAGAACATGAAGCCCGGAACGGCCTTGCCTTTCTACTCGCTGTTCGGGGGCGGTTCCGCCAGCGTGACGACGGGAACCCCCGTGGTCGAGACGGGCACGGTCAACGGACAGACCTTCTCGGTCTCCATGGTTCCTCTCCTGCCCGCATCGTCCTCGAGCACGCCGACACCGACATCGACACCCACTACGCCCTATGTGAGCACGACACCGACGACAACGAACACGACTGCGACGACAACGAGCACGACTCCGGCGACCGCGAGCACGACTCCGGCGACCGCGAGCACGACTCCGTTGACTTCGGGCACGACGTCATCGACGACGCCGCTTGCCCAGGCCGCGACCGCGTCGACGACCACCTCAACAAGCGAGACTGCCGCGCAGGCGATTGTCGCCGCGGTAACCCAGCTCGCGAACGCTCAGAGTGCGTCCTCGAACTCGCCAAACAACCTGGTGCCCGCCGGAACCTTGACGCCGGTGCCACAGACCACCTCCACGACTTCCGCCACGAGAGCAAGTACCAACACCGCCAGCGCCACCACTGCGAGCCACACGACGACCGCGACAGGTACCACGACCGCGACCACGACGCCGGCCACGACCGCGGCAAGTACCACGACCGCAACGCCGGCAACGCCGGCCACCCCGGCCGCCACCGCATCGGCGTCTCCGGCCGCGGCAAGGGCCACGACCGTGACGCCAACCACGACCGTGACGCCAACCACGACCGTGATGCTGACCACGACGGCCACCCCGGCCGCCAGTGCATCGGAGACTCCGATCGCGGCAGCCGCGGCCAACCAGAAGAAGGCTGCGCGTTTGGCGGCCGTCCAAAAAGCCGCGACGAAGAAAAAGAACTTCTGGACCAAGCTCTGGGACTCGATCAAGTAACCATTGCCAGCGAGATCCAGCAACCGCCAACGCGTCGGAGTACAAGACGAAAGACCGGCCCTTGTCCCCACCTCGGGGATGAGGGCCGGCCTGTTTGATGAGACGCCTTCCTCAACGCGCCGGGCCTCAAGCTGACAGCCGGAGAGAAAAGAAACGCATGGAGGTCAGGCTTTCCAGCCCCAACCTGACTCTGAGCCTTGTCAGGCTGGAAAGCCTGACCTACTTCCTTGCCGGGGTAATATCAGTGATTGCGATCAGAGCCTGAAGTTGAACGTCTTGAAGTAGAGCCGCCACAGCCACCAGCCAAACGTGCTTGTACCGCCGTCGATCTTGGCGAACCCGCGGAGACCCGGCTGGAGCGTGAGGCTCGGGTTCTCGATCGGGATGATCGCCTCGTAGACAGCCGTCTGGGGCTTGACCACGCCTGTCTTGGGATCGGCCTTTGCGGCGATCTCACCGCCGGCATCGTGGGAGAGCTCAGGGGGGATCTCGTCCCGGCTGCGCTTGGCGATCTCCGAGACCTCGCTCAGGTAGGTGGTCTCGGACCGGCCGTAGATCTTGACCCAGGCGCGGCGGCCCAGCCGGATCAGGTCGACATCGGCCTGATCGACGATCAGGTGTGCTTCGATATGATGGGGGTCGCCCACCTCGCAGAACGGCTTGCCCGGCTTGAGCACCTGGCCGACCGTCTCGGGATGAGGAACGCCCATCACCTGGCCGTCCCGCGCCGCGACGAGGGTCAGCTTGCCGATCTGTTCATTGATCTTCTGGAGGATCGGCTCGAGTTCTTCGGCAGCCTGGAGATGCTGACGAGCCAGGGCGCGATTCTCGCGCTCCGGGCTCTGGTTGTACCACTGGGCCTTGGCGAAGTTGATGGCGTGGTCCGCCTGTTTCTGCACGAGTTCCTTCTGCTTCTCGGGGTTGATGAGCTTGGCTATGACCGTGTCCTTGCTGACCCATTCGCCGTCGCGGACGTTGAGCTCGACGAGCTGTCCTTCAACCTCGGCGTAGATCTCGTCGGGTTTGGCCGCCGTGAGCACCAAGGTTCCCTGGATTCGCAGCGGAGTCGGGATCAAGAGGATTCCGGCCACGAGGGCGACGGCCGCCACCGTGAAGCCGGCCGTGCGTGCTTTTTTCACTTTGCGCAACCTCCCGGGCGTGCGAAGAAACTTGACAATCTGATAAACGGGCATCCCCAAGAGCGGCACCAAGGCGCCGGTCGCCAGCATGTAGCTGATCGACTGCAACTTGTACGGTTTGAGGACCTGAGACAGGAAGTAAATGATGCTGAAGGTCACGACCCAGCGGTAGACGTAGCTGGCGATCGCGTAGGTCACGAACAGAAACCGCCGCGACCGGGGCAAGTAACTTTGAACCGGGATTTCCAGCCCGAGCACTTTTTCCTGGATCAGATAAGCGAAGAACTGGGTGCTCTTGATCCGGAGATTGGGTATCTCGAGCCAGTCGGCCATCACGTAGTAGCCATCGTAGCGGAGCAGCGGGTTGGCGTTGAAGAGGACCGTGTTGATCGAGCAGATGAACATGGTCGCCATCGTCAGGCTGTTGAGCAGGCCGGGCTCGCTGTAGAACCAGACGAAGGTGGCGATGCTGGCCAGGAAGAGCTCGACGTAGATGCCCGCCGCGGAGATCCAGATCCGGTGCCACTTGTTGGGCAGCAGCCAGCTATCGGTCACGTCGCAATAGAGGGCCGGCGTCAACACCAGGAAGAGCATCCCCATCTCGTGGACCTCGCCGCCGAAATGCTTGGCGGTGAGCCCATGGCCGAACTCGTGAATGATCTTCACGATCGCCAGGCTGATCCAGAAGCTGAAGATGGTCCACCAGTTAAAGAAACTCTGAAACTCCGGGAGCTTGCTATAGAAGAGGGCCCACTGGCTGATGACCAGGGTGATGGCTGCGAGCATCAGCCCCACGCTGGCCGTGATGAAATAGGAGGTGAAGATCCAGCGAAAGTACGGGTACATCCAGGTCAAAAGCCGTTCCGGGTCGATGATCGGGATCTTGATGAAGAGGATGTTGGCCAGAAAGGCCCAGACCTTCCTCCAGCGGTTCTTGCGGCGGCGGCGGATCAGCACCTTGGCCTGTTCCGGGCTGTCGATCAGGATGATGCCGGCCTCGTGCAACTGGGCGACGAACCGGGTCAGGTCCTCGATCGAGATCGTCTGCGGTCGATACTTGCGCTCGAAGGCCTTCTTGACGTCCTGGAGGGTTTGCTTGCCGTCGAACTGCTGGAGCAGGAAGTACTCCTCGATCTTGAACCGGAAGTACTTGAGGGCCAGTGGGTCCTTGATCACATAATGCGTCATCCCCTCGTAGAACTGGGGCTGAACCACCAGATCAGCGCGGAGCTTCACCTTCAGGTGCTCGGCGGCTTGCCCGAAGGGGGTCACGGGGGCCAGAGTCGGGGCGGCGCTCATTGGTCAGCAGTCCTCGGGGAAGATTCTGTGAAAATGGACTTTGCCCATCGGTGCCCCGGCTCAGTGAGCCGGCTGGGGTATTCTCGAGGCGAGGTCGTCGGTCAGGTAGATGGTCATCTGGACCTTGAGACCGGGCGACAGTTTGAAGTCCGGATTGTCAAACTCGGCCCGGATTCGCCGTTCGGTCCCGACCATGGCCTGGATCTGGGGATCGACGAAGGTGATCTTGCCCCGGAACCTCAGGCTCTCGATCTCCTCATTGCCTCCGTCGATGGAATCGACCTTGGGCCGGATCTCGGCGATCTGCCCTTCCTTGACCTTGAAGGCATGCTTGAGCGGAACGTAGGCGTTGGCGGCGAGCCGCGAGAGCTTGCCGATCTGGACGACCGCCTCGTTGGCCCGCACGCTCTCGCCGGGGTTCTTGTACCGCTTGATAACGACTCCGTCGAACGGAGCGACGATCGTGTGCTCCTTGAGGATCTCTCGGGCCAGCGCGAGCTCGGCCTGGGCGGCGGCTTGATTTTCCATAGCTTCCTTGGTCTGGGCATCGGCCACCTTCAGCTCGCCCTCGTCCTTGGCCACGTCTTCGGCCGAGACCATACCCGGCTTGCGGTCGTTGAGCCGCTTGTTGCGAGCCACCCGCGAAGCGGCGACCTCGACGGCCGCCTTGCCCTTCTCGATCGCCCCGACGCTCTCGGCCAGGATCTTGTTCTTGGCCACCGTGAGCTCGGCGGCTTCCCGATGCAGGTAGCCGATAGGCTTGCTCACAAGCGCGGGGTCGCCCAGCCGCAGCTCCATCTTCTCGATCACGCCCTCGCGGAGCGCGGCGACGTCGGATTTCTCGATCCAGTCCACCGTGGCCAGTTCGCTGAGGATCAGGGCGGTGGCGTTGGCAGTGGGATTGGCGGTGGCCGGCTGGTCGTGGCCGTTCTGGGCGAACGAGGCGACGGACAGTGTCGTCAGCAACCCAACGGCCATGGCTGCGGCGGTCTTGGCAGCGATCATGGTGAAAACGCCTCCAGCTTCAAGGTTCGAATGGATGTTTCAAGAATGATCCCGTGATTCAGGTCGTTCCTAGGGGGAAAAGTCTCACCCGCAAATTCGTTTGTGGGCAGGGGGCTCCGTCCCCCTCTCGTTTCTTGCTTTGCACCGGGCCCCACCCTCTGGCCTAGCGCAGGAACGGCCAGCGGAACATCACCGACTCGTACCAGACCTGGACGACCTTGCGGAGCAGGTAGTAGGACAAGCGGGTCTTGCCGCAGTCGACTCGGGCCCGGACCTCGGCCCCGGGCCGCAGTTCCTGGTTTCGCGACAAGAATTCGCGCCGTACCGACTCGTCAAAGCCGACGGTCACCTTGACCACGTGCTTCTGTTCGTCCATCTCGGCCTTGTCAGCCTTGGCGGCGACGCGGCGAACGTAACCCTGGTACTTGTCCTCAGGATTGGTGGCGACATGGAAGAACGCGCGGAGGGCGGCGCTCGGTTGCTTCGTGCCGGCGGCAATCTCCCGCTGGAGCTTGCTCTGGGCCATGAGGATCGGCCCCATGTCGTCATCGGGGACCTCGACCTCGAGCACCCAGTCGGAATCGCCGCCGATGGCCGCAATGTTCAAGAGTTCATGGCCGATCTCAACCGGACGCCCCATCAGGTTCTTCTTCACCTCCCAGGTCGTGATGATCCCATCCTGCGGCGCCTTGATGTTCATCATCTCGAGCTGCTCCTGGACGATCTCGATCTGCTCTTTGGCGCTCCTGTACGTCAGGGTGGCCTCGGCAAGCTGCGACTTGACCTGGTACTGCATGTCCTGATCGGACTGCGAGCTCGAGGATTTCTGATCCTGGTTCTCGGAAATCAGTTTCTGGTTCCACGCCTTGTCCCGCTCACCGATCAGCTTCTTCATCTCTTTCTGGAGGTCCTTGCTGTCGAGCCGGGCGATCACGTCGCCCTTCTTGACGATGTCTCCATGCTCGACGGGTACCTCGATGATCGTGCCGGCAATCGGAGCGTAGATCGTCCGCCGTTCCTCGGGCAAGAGCTTGCCGCGGCCTTCGATCGTCAAGTTACAGGGAATGAAGTACATGGCGCCGATCAGGGCCAGGATCAATCCCGCCACGGCGCCGATCTTGGCCAGGGTCCGGCCGCGCAGCACGCGCCACGGCGCTCCCATGAACTTGAGCAACGGCTTGAGGAAGATCTTGTGGTGTTCCTGAGAGTTCCAGAGGGCCGTCGAGGCGTGCCGGGCAACCACCTCGGTCCGCGCGTGCATGTCGGTTGGTGCCACCTCGTCGCCGATCTGCTCGGCCACCAGGCAGCCGTAGGGGACCTTCTCTTTGTGCTCTTTAAGGTCGGGCCCTTCCTCTTCTTCGGGCTTGTGCAGTAACGTGACGACCACGACCTTGGAACCCGATTCATCGACGTAGATTTCCAGAGCGTCGCGAATGTCCGGCGCGAAGCCCTCGGTATTGCCGGTGTACACCAGGTCTTCGCCCGAGCGGATCACGACCTTGCACAACTTGGTCAGGTCGCGCACCAGGTTGGACCGCTGCTCGACGACCTCCTGACCGCTGACAGCCTCTACCATGGTCCGGCCGGCCAGCTTCAGAGCCACGCTCAGGCGGTCGCAACCCACCAGCCGCTTGCCATCGTTGACGACCGAATAGGCGGTTTCCTTGAGGTCGAGCGAACCATGAATGTGGTGGGTGAAACCTTCGAGCTGATTCCAGAGCCTTTGCTGCGACATCATCTGCCGCATCTGCCGGTTCTTGAGATAATTGCCGGCCAGGTCGCAGAGGTCGCCGATGAACCGCAGCGTGCTCTTCTGCTGCGCCGCCCGCCGGTTGGGGTCCATCAGGATCTCGAGCAGGCCGACCACCTGCTTGTCGACCACCAGCGGGGCGATGATCAGAGTCTGGCCGGTCGGGTTGTACGCCTGGGGCACCCCCTCGATCACGGCCCCCGGAGGGATGATCTGCGCCTGCGACGCCTGGATCATGCAACCCAGCAGCGCGTCGTGGGGGGCGGTCTTGACTCGGCCGTCCATGAGCCCGGTCTGGGCGAATTCCACCTGGTATTGCAGGCGCAATCCACTGCGGCCGTCCATCAGCCAAAACGCACCGCCGGAGGCCGCCACCGCGGCCACCGATCGATTGAGGAACTCGACGTAAAACTCCGCCGGCTGAACGTCCGATTCGGCCAGGTCGGCGATCTCGGTCACCAGCTTGCGAATCTGGTTCTTTGTCTGCTCAAGCAGACCAGCATCAATGGTTTCTTCCGGCATCGTGGTACCAGTGGGTTAGAAGCAGAATCGGCGTCGTCACGCCAAGGCGGGCCTGCGACTCACTTTGCGGCACCGGAAAGAGAGAGGGAAAGCGCTGGCTCCTCGTCCCTAATCACACGGCGCGCGCTGATGCAGATAACGGGACGACAAAGATCCCGACCTTCCTGACTGGCTTACCAGAAACTGCCGCGTCGCGGCCCGATTTCTCTAGTTTTCCTGTCTTCCCACGAGCATTCATCCCGGCCGTTACCGATTCCGGAGCGAAACCGCCGTTGGGCTGCTCTCCGTTTTGCTTTGTCTGCGCTGGGGTGCCGTCGCCTTGCAGACTGCCGACTGGCGGCCCGCTCTGGCTGCCGGCCTGGCTGGCGGCGTGGGATACCTGGCCCGGCCTGAAGCCATCCTGGCACCGGCTGCCCTCGGTCTGGCGTGGGTCTTC
>JAFAHT010000316.1 GCA_019237095.1 Planctomycetaceae bacterium | reverse complement strand
CTGATCGATGCGAGTGAGGGCACAATGACCGATCTCGGTCTCGCCGACCGGCTCTCCACGTCGTCACTGCTCGCCATGTAGGATTGACCGATCACCGCAATGAGGGACGCTCTCCGCGGAACGGCACACTCACTTCGGAATTTCGATGGCGGCCTGGTAGAGTTGCAACGGGCAGAGATCGACGAATGAAAAGCGAGCAATGAGCTTGCCTGGTTGATCGTTTCGGAACCCGACCAGCCTGCATTCGGCGGGGCCGGCTTCCTCACCTACTGGTCTCAGTGAGAGCCAGATGGTCTGATTCCAGGGTGGGGCGACATCAATCTGGACCGCGGCCCCTCCACCGCTGATGTTTTGCACCTCGCCGGACACCGAGAAGGTATCATCTCCAACCTGCCAGGAGAGACGGGCTCGCCTCTCGCGAGGGACCACCCTCTGCCAGGCTCGGCACTCTCTCTGATGGGGGATGATATCTCTGTTAGCCAGCACCGAGTCGAACGCGAACTTGGCCAGGATTCTCCCGGAGTCCATCGTCTCCATGGCGACCAGATTGGCAAGAATCGGTCGCGTCGAGATGTCTCCATTATCGAAATAAATCATGCAGGGCCGGTCGGTGACAGGCTTGACATCCATGATGATCACCGCGGCCCCGTTGGCGCTCACGTTGACCAGACTGACCAGGTGCGCGACAGTCTCGGTGCCGTTGGCCCAACTCAGTCTGGTTACCATATTGGGTAAGATGAACCTGACCCACTGGCGGCGTTCGCACGATTTCTCCCCATTCGACTACCACTGCGCGGTCTTGATCGCTCCGGGGAGGTTGGCCGTGATTGCTCATGATGCAGCCGAGGTGAAGAGCTAGGGTCTTGAACGTCGCGGTGCTCGCGAGTTCGGCGGGTAGTTGCGGGGAAGATCGTGCGTCCGCTGTTGGGATCCCGAAAACGAGCAACCTCCAGCTCATATCGTCGTGAGGTCAATCCAATGAAATCTACGCTTTTGCTATCTGGCCATGTGTCGATCTAGGGAATTTCCCGAGTCTCATGGCGACTTGCCTCATGGACTGACGGACACCGAGTGGCATGGACTGACTGGCACAAAGCAGCGATTGGGAGCAGAAAAGGGGACGCAGCTAGAATCAACAACTAGCTGCGTCCCTATTTCCACGGGCATCCAATAGCGATGCCGGGGGTCTGGGGGAGGTTTGCGCTTCATCGCGTACTCCCACGGAAAGAGTTCATGGGGAGTGGGTGGCCCCTTCCACTCTCTGGTCGAGCAGGTGGTGCGAGGCTGGCTCGGCCTATGACAATCACTCCTTCGTGATGTATAGAGAGCCCTGCGAGGTCGTGGCCTTGGCTTGAAGGCGTGACCACGGACAGGTAGGCTTGATAAGGTCTAACCGCCTATCAATCGAGGAGATGGTCAGGTCATGTCGGAGGGCACCAAGGTGGTCGATTCGCCCCACACGCTGGTCGAGGGCCAGCGGCTCGACCAGCCTACCTTCCATGCGCTCTACGAAGCGATGCCGCCGGGTACCCGGGCCGAATTGATCGATGGAGTTGTCTATATGCCCAGTCCTGTCGGCCTGGCGCACGGCATAGCCCAGGTTCCGGTGATCGTTTGGCTCGACTATTACGCCGAGAAAACCCCGGGAGTGCAGGTCATGGACAACACCACGACGATCCTGGGCTGGAAGAGCGAGCCGCAACCTGACGGGTTGCTCCGCATCCTGCCCGAATGCGGCGGTCGGACGTGGAACCAGGGTGGGTTCGTCCACGGTGCTCCGGAATTCGTCGTTGAGGTCGCCAAGGCGACACGGTACGTCGACCTCGGGCCCAAGCTGGCCGACTATCAGCAGGCCGGGGTCCTGGAGTATGTCGTACACGCGATGGACCCGGACGAGATCTTCTGGTTTGGCCAGGAAAAGGGCGTGCTGGTGCAACGACCGATCGGCGGCGATGGCCTGTACCGTTCGACCTCCTTTCCAGGACTGTGGCTCGATCCGCAAGCACTTCTCACGGGCGACAGGCAGCGGCTGCGTACCATGCTCGACGTCGGCTGCGCCACGTCCGAACACGCCGCGTTCGTCGGCCGATTGGCCGTGGCCGGAAGCACTATGTAGCGCGCGTCGAGCCGCGGCGCGGCGAGGGCCACCGCGGGCGACGAGGAATTCGGTGGAGAGTTCCGGGGGCACCATACGTAACTGGTGGGGCGAATGCTGGGAAATCAGGCAGAGCAATGAGAGAAAACGAACCCATTTCCAGCCGGGCGGGAGGTCACGGAGTGTGCTTCCGGGCGGAGTGCTCGCGAGGACGGCGAAGGTGGTTGAGAACGTCGCGGAATGAACCCAATCGCAAAGGAAAGTGCGCGGCGGCGATGGAGCTCCTGGCCAGGTCGGCGCGGTGCTTGCGGCGTGCGTGGATACTGCGGGCGCTGCGGACGGCGTCGATCTTGCCGAGGAAGAAGGGGATGAACCTGAGACGGGCCAGCCGCCAGCCGCCCTGGGTGATCAGGAGCGCGGCGTGGGGGAGGATGGCGGCGGCCAGGTGGCGCGCGGGCAGGTTCGACCAGAAGACAAGCTCCGCGTTGCGGGCGATCCGCCGCTGGAGCCCGGGGTGAGCGTGGTCGTAGGTGGCGGAGACCTCGTGGAGGATCCGGCAGCGCGAATCGAAAACGGAGCGATAGCCAGCCCAGCGGAGCCGGAAGCCCAGATCCACGTCCTCATAATACGAGCCCAGGAGCGGGTCGAATCCACCGACCTGCCGGATCGCTTCCGCCCGGTAAAAGGCGCTTGATCCGCTGGCGGCGAAGACATCTTCGAGCGGGCGTTCGGTCCAAGCGGCGGTGGGCTGACCGTGGCCGCGCTTGGTGGGCCAGCCGGCCAGCGTGTAGGCATCGCCAGCGGAATCGACGCGGCTGGGGTCGGAACGGACCAGAACCAGGGGCGCGACGGAGCCGACGGTCGGATCGGCAAACGGTGCCAGGCCGGCTTCGAGCCAGCCCGGGGTGACCTCGGTGTCGTTGTTCAGAAGCTGGATGAACTGCCCGCGCGCGGCGCTCAAGCCGGCGTTGGCGGCGGCACAGAACCCGCCGTTCATTGGCCGGCGCACCAGCCGGACCGGAGGATAATGCGTCGCCACCCACTTGACCGTGCCGTCGGTGGACGCGTCGTCCACCACGATGATCTCCGTGGCCCATGTGCGACCGGCGGGCAGATGGCGAAAGACGCTGCCCAGGCAGGTTTCCAGGAGCGCCCGGCCGTTGTACGTCGGGATGACGATCGAGCAGAGCGGGACAGGATCCGGGCGGCTGGCCTTGGGATTCAGGCCGATCCGTTGCTGGTCTTCTTCGGAGGTCGAGACAGGTTCCACGAGATCTTCCCCCAGGCCACATGCTGGATGGTCATGAACATGATCAGGAAATCGAGCCAGAACGACCAGCGATGCATATAGTCGAGGTCATACTGGATGCGCTTCCGCAACGAGGTTCGCCCGCGCCAGCCGTGCACCTGGGCCCAGCCGGTCATTCCGGAGGGGACGGCGTGTCGCAAGTCATAGTCGGGCATGGCGTGGCGGAACTGTTCCACGAACATGGGCCGCTCGGGCCGCGGCCCCACGAGGCTCATATCACCCCTCAGGACGTTGAAGAGCTGGGGTAGCTCATCGATGTTGGTGTGCCGCAGCCACTCGCCGATGCGCGTGCAGCGGCTGTCATGGTTGGCGGCCCAAATCGGGCCCGTCTCACGCTCGGCGTCGGTTCTCATGCTCCGGAACTTGATGATACGGAACCGTCGGCCCCCCTGCCCCACACGCTCCTGCGAGTAAAAAATGGGGCGGCCCGAGGTCACGAAAATGGCCAGTGATACAACGGCAAACAAAGGGGAAAGAATCAGCAGGCCGAGGCCGGAGAGAAGGATATCGAACAGGCGTTTCGCCGCGCGTGCCCGACTGATTGGCGAAAGCCACCGCGATGCGGCCAGGGACCATCGTTGCGATCCGTTGTTCGCCTGTAGCTCAGCCACCCGACGAAGCGGCAGCGAGGCCAGGTCGAGCCGTTCCGCGTCGACTGGCACCCAATGCACCTTGACGTCGGACGTGGTAAAATGAGCCAGGCGCGTAAGAGGATGCCATCTTGGTTTGTGAGGGACAGCAACCACGACATCGGTGGCTCGGGTGCGGTCAACCAGCTCGTGCAGACGATCGAGCCCGCCGACAACGGGAACGGGATCCACCTGAGGATGGACTGCCAGGTGGCGACCACGAAGCTTGGGGCTGGACGTCTGTTGATGGCCGGCATCCACGAAGCCGACGATCATCATCCCTCGACCGGGGCCCTTGCGCATCTGTTGCAGCAGCTTCCGGGCATCGCGACGAGCGCCGACGAGGATGATCCGCGACCGCAAGAATCCCCGGCTCATCTTCGGGTCGTCCCGCCCCCCAAGTTCCAGGGAATCCTTCATGAATTGCCACCGATCCGTCGGTCAGTCGCCCGAATCGCCGGAGCCTTCGGGTCTCTTCTGCCTCGTGGAACCATCCATGGTCACCACGCCATCCAGCAGATTTGATTCAAGTTTTCCATCGGACATTCCGACGGAATTCTCCAGGAAATCTGTTTAATCGTCCGCTTCAGGCTGTTTTTCCGGGGGTCGTGATGAGGATTTCTGCGTGAACGCGTCGCAGGTCCAGCAAACACCGGGTCTGGCCGGTATGGGACCGAGGTTGACGGTCATCATCGTCAACTACAACGGATGGCCCGACGTGCTGCAGTTGGTCTCCGCGCTCGTGGCAGAGCCCGAGTTCGGGTCCGGCGAGCTGCAGGTCGTGGTCGTGGACAACGCGTCGCCAGATCCGATCCCGGAACGACTCCGGCTCTATCCTTCCTCCGGCCTGCGGCTACTTGTCAGGCCGGATAATGGCGGTTTCGCCGTGGGCGTCAATGCCGGATGGCGACTGGCTCGAAGCGACTGGCTGCTCGTGTTGAATCCCGATGTGGAGATCGCCAGTGGATTGATCTGCCAGGTGATCGAGCGGATCGACGGGCAGCCTTGCAAACCGCCCGGGATCGTCGGCTTCGCGCTGAAGAATCCCGACGGCTCAACCCAGGGCTCCGTCGGCGTCTTCCCCAGTCTCTGGCGAACCATCACCGAGCAGTTCATACCGCGCTCCCGTCGGAAGTACCAGGCTGGTTGGCGAATTCAATCCGGGCCGGTCGATTGGGTTACCGGAGCTTGCATGCTGGTAAACTCCCGGATGATGGCCGATCTGGGTGGAATGGACGAGGATTTTTTCCTTTATCATGAGGAAGTCGCATTCAGCCGCTCGGCGCAGGACCGGGGCTGGCGCGTGGAGTACGATGCCGGCGTGCAGGTGATTCACCGACATCCCTTGCAGAATCGGGCCGTTTCGCCCAAGATGCGGGTCATCATCCGCCACAGCAAGCTGCTCTATTTTCGGAAGCACTTGCCCGGGTGGCAGTTCCTGGGATTATCGTGGATCGTCACCATCGAATCGGCGGCTCGTGGGCTCATGGCATGGGTCCTGGGTCGTGCGGAGGAGGGCCGAGCATGGAGGACCATTCGCGACATGACCCGCCGGCTCCGCGCCGGGGCATCGGTTCGTGGACGGGAGGCGCTGCAACTGGCAGAGGCGATAGAGGTCGCCAGACCTGATCGCGCGGGGGTGGGCATCAACCCTTACAAGGGACTGGATCGAATCGCGGCGAAGCGACGTGAACCGGTTCCCATGTGTCCGCCTGCGGACTGCGAAAACCGACCGGCTTGAGGACAGGCCGAGGGTGAAAGGACGGAGCCGCGTGTCGCTGCAACACCATCTGATCCGGATCGGCCTGTTGATGTCAGCCGTCGCGGCCTTGCTGATTTGGCTGGCCTTGCGCACTGAGGTGATGTACGGGGACGGCCTGCGTTACGTGGCCCAGGCGCAGGCGATCGAGCAGGGATCGTGGAGCGAGGCCGTGGCTCGGGCCGTCGATCATCCCGCGTATCCCCTGGCCATCGCGACGGTTCATCGCCTGTCGGGTGGAAACGGTCCCATCGCCTGGCAGGCCGCCGCACAGGCCGCATCGATGATTGTCGGAGTGCTTCTGGTCATCCCGCTTTACCTCTTCGCTCTCGAGCTCTACGGAACACCAACAGCCTGGTTAGCGTGTGTGCTGACGTTCCTGGTTCCGCTGACCGGGCACGTGCTGGCCGACGTACTGGCCGAGGGCACTTTCTTGCTCTTCTGGATGACGGGATGCTGGACAGCCTTACGGTTTCTCAGGGACGGCCGGACGGTCTGGCTGGTTGCCACGATCGTGTTCGCGGGACTGGCTTACATGACTCGGCCCGAGGGTCTGCTGCTGCCGCTGGCACTCACGGGCACACTGGGATTGATGGTCTGTCGGCCCGGCTTGCGGTTTCCCTGGCCCATGTGGGGACGCGCGGTCTTGCTCTTGAGCGCAGGCCCGCTTCTGCTTGCCGGTCCTTACGTGGTGTTGAAGGGGGGCATCGGGACCAAGCCGGCCGTGGCTCGGCTGCTGGGTCTCTCTGCCCGATCGCCGGCCATGGCCGTCGAGCGGGAACGGCCCCTCGATCCCAACCAGTCGACCTTGACGACGTACGTCGTCGCCGGCCGGGCGGTGGCCCGGGCCGTGCTGGGCGCGGTGTCGCCGCCGCTCCTCGTGCTGGCGATTGTGAGTCTCTTCGCCGCCGGCGGGAACACCGATCGGGGTCGCAAGGATCTCTTCCTCGCCTTGATTCTGGTGGGCTGGCTGCTGGCTCTGGTTCGCCTTCATGCCACCGGCGGCTATTGCACCCCCCGCCACGCGCTGATCTTTGCCCTGCCCGCTCTCGCCGCCGCGGCCAAAGGCCTGGATTTTCTGGTCGATCGATTGACGGCCCGCTTCTTCGCCGGTGCAACCGCCCGCGGCCGGGCGCAGCTCAGCGGGGCCATGATCGGGATTTGCCTCGGGGCGGGAATGGTGCTTTATGGTCGCGATCTGATCGCGCCGATCAACCCGGGTTTCCGGGGATATCGCCAGGCGGGCGAGTGGCTGGCCGCACATTCGCCCCGCGACGCGCGGGTCCTCGATCTCAAGGGCTGGGCGACATTCTATGGTGAGCGGGCCGGTTATACATTTGAAGAACTCGCGCAAGCCGAGCACGACCCTGGGCTGGGCTGGATCGTCGCTCATGATGCCTTGCTCATCGGCCCGTGGTATTACTGTGAGGCCCTGCGCCGGGTGGTGGGAGATCGGTCCCCCGTCCAGTCATTCCCTGCAGTGCGGCGGCCAGAGATCGCACAGGTCCATATCTTTGAAGTGTCGGGGAGGCTGGCCCGAGCCGGATCCATGCCAGCGCCGGATTCTCGCCGGCGATGACGTAAACTACGAGAGACGACTCGCTGGCCACAGATCGCGTGTTCTTCGAGGTTGTGGCCAACCCTCGATCCGCTATAATCCGCCTGCGATCGTGCCGGAAAGGAACTAGGGCCGGCCCGTCGGGGGTAAGGCGATCTCAGGGAAGGGACTGCGGATGTACGACCAGGCAGGTTTCCTCTGGGCAAACCGACGATCGCCCGCGACGATCCTGACCTGGCTCCTGCTGTCATCGTCTCTGGTCCTCTTGATCTGTCTTGTGCTCGCGCGGCACGGCAACCTGGCCTGGGATGATGCCGATTATCTCCGCCGGGGCTTGGCCGATGCACGGCATGCAACCTCCGGAACCACTCTTGCCGTCATTCCGCGGCTGCTTGCCAGGCTCATCAAGGAGCAGCCGAAACCACCGTTACTGGTCGGCTGGATCGCGGTGGGAGCTCTGCTTACTGACCGATCGCATATCGACATGCTGATGGTCTACTCCAGCGTCGTGCCCTTTTTGTTGCTGGCGCTGGGTACTGTCGGCCTGGCCCGACGCTTGCATGGTCCCGCAGCGGGCCTGCTGGCCCTGGCATTTCTGTTGGCGTCCCCCCGCGCCCTGTCCTTTGGCGGAAAGGTGATGGTCGAGACGTTTCTGGCGTGCTGGGTCTTGCTGGCCCTGGGGCTGGCCAGCGAGCTGGCGGTTTGGCCTCGTCGGACGACGGGAATCGCGCTGGGGCTGGCGACCGGGCTGGCCCTGCTGACGAAGTTGACCGCGGTGTTGCTCCTGGCCGGCGCCTCGGTTTCATTCCTTTGGTGGATGTTCCGGCCCGGACCCGATCGGTCCCTGCGCAAGCGAGTTCTGGGCTGGGCGATCGTCATGTGTCTGGCGGTGGCGGGGCCCTGGTACGCTTGCAACGCCCGGGTGGCCGTCCGGTTCGGAACCTTTTCCGCACGCTACAACCTTCTTGCGGAGGGACAGTCGCGGATTGTTTCCCCCCGGGATCGGCTGGGGCGGATTCTGAGCGACTTGCCGGGCTGGCCCTTGATCGTGATGCTCGGAGTTGTGGGTTTCGGCATCTCGGTCAGGCGTGGGTCCAATCCGACTCTCGAGACCGCGGAAAGGGCCGCACTTTGCTCGACTCCGGCGCGCTTCCGCGTTCTGGTCGTTGCCAGCACGCTGGCGGCGGCTGGCGCGCTCATGATCCCGGCTTATTTCGACACCCGCTTTCTGCTGCCTCTCTGGCCGTCGATTGCGGTCGCATTGGGCGGGGCTCTCGCACGGGCATTCCGCGGTCTGACCTTCAGACCGCGAGTTGCCATCGGAGCGGCGATTGCGGCAAGCCTGGCCGCCTCGATTGCGGGGGTGGTGAGCGAGCCTGCATCGACCACCTGCTGGGCCGCGCGGGGACTGATCGATCAGATCGTCAGCCGGTACGGTGTGGCCACTCTGGCCAATGTCGGCAATGTGGCGGACTGGAATGTTTGCAAGACCGGCTTGATCAATGAATTACGCGATGATCCGGGTAATTGTTTCGTGCTCCACGATCTCTCGGCAGAGTCAGCCGAAGGGCTGCGCACGCGGCTGCCTCGGTTTGACGCGGTGGTCGTCCTGGAGACTGCGGCATTTCCTTCCGGGTTTCTGGCTGCGGTGCCGGGGCTGAATCGCGCCTATCCCTCGATCTTCTCGACCATCGAGGCCGATTCGGCGTGGGTACGGCTGGATGGCTTGCCGCTGGAGGGCCTTCCCCCTCTGACGATCTACGGCCGGCGCGGTGAGAGGTCGCGGACTCATGTGATGCCATCGGAGGTTGCACAGGTCGGCGGGCGGGCAACTTCAACCCGGAAGTGAATATTGTCCGGACCGGCTGACTGCTAGCGATAGGAGGGACCGTCGTGACGTCGTTTCAGCATGCAATCAGGATCGGTCTCTTGATGGCGGTGACGGCCGGTCTGATGAGCTGGGGGCTCCGCCACACCGAGGCCAGTTTTGCCGACGGGCTGCGGTACATCCGCCAGGCAGAGCAGATCGATCGAGGAGACTGGCAAAACGGCCTGGTTGGTTCGATCGATCATCCGCTTCATCCCCTGGGGATTGTTGCGGCTCATGGGCTGGTTGGCGGCGAGGGGCCGGTTTCCTGGCAGCGAGCGGCGGTTGCGCTGGCCTTCGGTTGCATCGTGCTGCTGGTGATTCCGCTCTACCTGCTGACCCGTGACGCCTTCGGCGACGAAACAGCGTGGCTGGGGTGCCTGCTGGTCATGGCCAAGCCACTGTTTGGCTCGATTCTGGCCAATGTCTTGAGCGAGAGCTCATTCTTGCTTTTCTGGACATGGGGGCTCTGGGCGGCCATCCGGTTCCTCCGCGAGGGCCGATTCTTCTGGCTGCCGCTGACGATCGGCTTCGGGGTGCTGGCATACCTCTCTCGCCCCGAGGGACTTCTCTTGGCGATGGCGATGGTGCTGACCCTGGGCATCTTGCCTCTGCATCACGCCACGCGGATCAACTGGCCGCGGTGGGGGGCCGCGGTGGCGTTCCTGCTGCTCGGCTCGCTCGTTCTGGCCGGTCCTTACATGGCCTTGAAAGGTGGGGTTGGTACCAAGCCCGCGATCGCGCGGGTGCTCGGCTTGGCTCCGAGCTCGCACCCTCTGGCCCTGGAGCGGGAACGGCCGCTTCCTCCCGCACAGACCACGCTTCAGACTTACTGCCTGGCGACGGAAAGGATGGTCAAAGTCGTGCGTGGGGTGGTGTCGACGCCACTCGTTCCCCTGGCCCTGCTGGGGCTGGTCGTGATGCCGCCCGGCCATGCGCGCGCACGGACCTGGTTGTTCTTCGGGGTCGTGCTGCTGGCGTCGGCGATCGGACTCGTCAGGCTGCACGCGACAGGCGGATACTGCACAGTGCGCCACGGTCTGGTTCCGGGACTCATCTTGATCCTTGCCGCGGCGCATGGCCTGGCCTGGCTGATGGCCAGGATCTCGATTCCAGGAGACTGGCTGGGAGCGGCCGAGCAACGGCTCCGGCCGGGTCCGGCGGTCTGGGCGGTCTTGCTTGCGGTTCTGATCGTCGCGCCCCGGCTGCACGGCTCGGGGCAGTTGATACCGGGACCCTTCCATGTGTATCGTGATGCCGGCGCCTGGCTGGCTCAGAACGTCGGGGGCGACGAGCGGGCCCTGGACCTCACGGACTGGTCGCTGTATTTCAGCCGGCGACCGGGCTATCGGTTCGCCAATGTCTACGAGGCTCCGGCCGATCCGACTCTGCGGTGGATCATCGCTCGCAAGCCTCACCTGGACGGACACTGGAATTACTCGGCAGTGTTACGCCAGCTTGTCGGCCAGCGCGATCCCGTGGCGCTGATACCTGCCGATCCCCAGCCGGGTCAACTTCAGCTCCGGATCTACGACCGGCTCGGCCCGCCGGGCCAGGTCGCGGCCGCGAACTCCACGGGGCGGACTGTGCCGGCACGGCGATGAGCGACTCTCGCCGCCATCAACATGTCAGGTTCGCTACTTCAGCTTGCCGAGAGCATCGTTGCGGGATTCGACGATGTCGAGAACGCGGTGGAGATTCATCGTCCGGAAGATGTCATGAATATAGGGGCTGATGCCGAAGAAGACGACCTTCCCTTTCTGCCGGTCGATCCTTCGCTTGATCGTGACCAGGAAGCCGATTTCCGAACTCGCCAGGTAGTTCACCTCGTTCAGATCAACGGCGAACCGCGGATCTTCCCGCGACTCGATCAGCTTGTACAGCCAATCACGCTGGGTGGATTGCCAGTCGTAGTTGATCTCGTCAGTCGGCTCGAAAGCGATGATCAGCACGCCACCCGCCTCGTTGGTCGTAAAGTTCAGCATTGCGGAACCTCTTCGAGCCGAGCGGACAGCGAGGGATGGACAAGAACTGGACACCGTTCGTGAAGCTGGGGCTGACTGTTCGATTCTAACCATCTTGACGATTGACTCAAGGAAGAAAGATACAAATCTGATCGGATTGGTTCCGGCGAAATCGTCAAGATGAGGGATCAGGAAGTTTCGCGGGGGATGCTCGCGTCGTTGATGAAGTCGAGATAAAGCATCGTGAACTGGGCGAGAACCAACCCAGGATGAGAGAGGGGGGCGAGGCTGGTAATGACTTTGAGCCGGCCCCCGCAGCCGTCGCAGAGCACCAGCCGGCAGCGCCCTTGATCTTCCTCCGCGAAGAGCGTGCGCAGGGCATGGTGGTCGTTCTCGCCGCAGAACGGGCACCGGAGCCGGTCGCTCGGCCACCCGGCGCCGCAGCGATCGCAGCGCAGGAACCGCCGCTGCTCGAGCCCGCGCGACTCAGCCAGTGCCGGGCTGGCACCACACACCGGACAATCGCCGTGCGGCCAGCTCGACTCGCGAAGCTGAGCCGTGGCCCGATTCGACCAGTCTCCCAGCTCGCCCAGCAGGCTCAAACGAAGGGTCGAGAGGGCATAATTGGGCTCAACATCAAACTGCTGGAGGGAGGGTAGAATACTCTGTTCTCCATCAACGAGCATGATCCCCGCCCAATCGGTGATCCGCTCTGGCTCGCTCACGAGGACCTTGTGGAACCGCTGAGCCGCGGGATGATCCCGGTCCGCACAATTGTCGATGGCCTTGACCCGGGCGAGCAGGCGGTTCCGATCGAGTGCCGGAGTGACCACCCGGACGGCCGGGACGCCTTCGCCCCAGCCCTCGCGGATTCTCTCGAGCAGGAACGCCGTCTGGTCGTCTGCCGGCTCCAAGGACGGCACCGGCGATCCTCCGGTCGCGAAGGCCGCTTTCAGGACCATAGCCATCCTCAGGCGGAGCGGCTCCCAATCAGGGTTGGGGAGAGTCCAGCGATCGAGGTCGGCCAGCGCGGCGATCAAAGACGCAGGAAGATCGGGTCGAGTACCCGTGGTCTCCTCGACACGTTTCGTCGATTTCCCGATCCAGCTAAAACTCACGGCAATCCCTGAAATCCGCAAAGCGGATGTTCGTAGAACCTGTTTCAAGCTCTACCATCAAATGATACCTATGGGTTTCACCCACTCTACCCGGTCTGGAACGGATTGGGAACCTGCTTCGTCCCGTCGATCTTGCTGGGGGCGTGGATTGGCTTGCCACGGTAGTTGCCGCCATCGGCGCCCGGGCCGCCGCCGCGGGGACGGCCGTCCTCGGGGCTGGTGCAGCCGCAAAGCGTCAAGGCAAGCATGATGCCGGGAACGACGACCAGGGTCAGCTCCCAGGGACGATGGATCATCGGCCAACCGTAGTGAGAGACAGCAGTGGAAAGGGCATTCCGACCACCGCGGAGCGGAGAACGAAACCACCGACGAGCACGAAGATCGAGGCTGTCTCCGCGGCCCGGGTGCCCCCCCAGCGCTTCACCAGCAAGGGAAAGATCAGGCCCACGGGCACGACGAACGCAGGAATCAGCAGGCCCGGCCAGGTGCCGAATGCAGACCGCGACAGGTGGCCGAGCGAGATGGCCATGATCGCCAGCATGACCAGCTCGAGCACGATCGCCCAGGAATCAAGCTGCTCGAGGTGCTCGATCACCGATTCCTTGATGTTGAGCTTGAGCGAGCGGTCCAGCAGCACCATCGTCGCGATGCCCGTCGAGGCCGCCGAAGCGAGAAACAGCGCGCCGATCCAGGTCGTGTTCGACCAGACCGGCTGGTTGCCGGCTGTCAGCAGGACGCCGGTGTAGGAACCCAGAAAGAAGGCCGATAACGCCCCCCCCAGCGCGAAGAGGCGGCCGGCCAGCCCGGTCCGAAGCCGCGAGGCCAACGGTGAAAACCGCTTCAGACCCAACCAGCCGTCCTCGGCCAGGACGCCCGCGAACGAGGCGAAGCTGAACAGGCCAAAGGCCGAGAGCCCCCACGAGCCGACCGACATGGGCGACCACCACTTGAACATCGGCCAGCCCGTATTCGACTGGATCAGCATGTGCCAGAACCGCTCCGGCCGGCCCAGGTCAATCGTCAGCAGAAGGCCGCACACGCCGACCAGGGGAAACGCGATGTAATAGGCCACGCGCACGCCCGGCCGATCGTCGATGTCACCGAACAGGTCGGCCAGGGCCGCCATCACGTAGGCCCCGGCCGCGATCCCGCCGAGAAAGAAGTACCAGACGATGAGTCCATGCCACTGGGGGTCGGCAACGGACGTGTTGAGCTCGAGGTTCATCGGCTCGGGCCCCCCCTGCCCTCCGTCATGGCAACCGCGCGTTTCCGCCGGCCGAACGAGACGAACGCGCCGAAGGCGATGACCAGAGAGGCGGCGATCGCTTTCACGGAAGCCGGCCAGACCGAGCGGCTGGGCACCTGGGCCTGCACCGCGGTGGGAAGCCCGTATGTCTCCGGTGGATCCATCAGCAAATAGAACGCATTCAGGCCGCCGAGAATCTTCGTGTCCGCCCCGTACAGATAGGCCTCGCTCGCGCCCTGGCCGTGCAACTGCCCGACGCGATCAAGGGCGCGCTGCTTGAGCTCGGCGATTGGCCCGAACTGGATCGACCGCGTCGGGCAGGCCTGGGCGCACGCCGGCACCAGGCCGTTCTGGAGCCGGTCGTAGCAGAACGTACACTTCTGGGCGATGTGCTTTTCGGCGCTGACGTGGATCACGCCGAACGGGCAGGCCGTGATGCAGTCGCGGCAGCCGTTGCAGACAGGCTCCTGGATGTAGACCGTGTCGAACTCGGTGCGGACGATCGACCCTGTCGGGCAGACCTCGAGGCAGGGCGCATTGACGCAGTGCTTGCATACGTCGGACATCATCAGCCAGCGCGCCTGTGTCCGATCTGCACTGAACTGCTCGATGAACTTGACATGCCGCCAATCGACATCCGAAAGCGCGACCGTGTTGTCGTAGCTCAGGCCCGAGAGCGGCACCTCGCCCCCATTCCGTGCCGGCAATGCGTTCCACTGGTGGCACGCCACCTCGCACGCCTTGCAGCCAATGCAGACCGTCGTGTCGGTGTAGAAGCCGACCGGCTCTGCCATCTTGTTTCTCCGTCGGGGCGTTACTTGCTTGAAAAGGTGATCGCGGCGTCCTTCAGCCTGTTTGATTTCGCTTTCAGGGAAATCGGTCCAGGCTGTCCGGAGCGGCCCTTGACGATCACCTGGCAGAGGCCATTGTAGGCGCTGCGATCCTTGGCCTGGAACGGCTCGTCGCTGGTGGCGTCGCCATTGCCCACCGCGACGATCTCGCCCCGGCCCTCGATCTCGAACTGGACGAGGTTATGACTCCGCAGAACGAGGCGCACCAGCGGGTTGCCTGATCCCCATCGAACGCGTTTTCCGCGACGTTTCCCTTGGCGGCCTCCTCACTCGAGGCCGAGGCCACGATACTCCACCGCTCTGCGCCGGGCTCAGGCCTGGTCGAGCCGTCCGCCTGTGGCCCGAACCGCGCGAAACGCCAACTCGCGTTGAACGATTCGCGGCTCCGGACGCTGGCGTCGTCGGCAAAGGAGAGGCTCGTCAGAATGAGAAGAAACGCCAGCATTGCGACGGCACGAAAACGGCGCATTTTTGGATTCCTGTTCCAAGGGCAGCACGACCGAGCAGTTCCCAGATGATAACCCTGTGTCTCGCCGCGAACAACGGGCAAGCCAACAAGCCGACCGATCCTGAAAGCTGGGGCCGCAACTGGTCTAGAAAAGTCCCAGAAACGCGGAGGTCAAGCAGCCAGAAACGGTCTGAGCGCGGACAGGAAGTGTTGGCAGCGCGTTGAGTTGTGTCAATACTAGCTGCGTCCCTATTTCCGTCTCGCAGGGCCGGCCCCCCAAGCCGAGGAACTAGCCGCGTCCCCGTTTCGCTCCCCGTCCCCGTTTCGCTCCCCTGTGTACATCAGTCAATTGCCGATGCGAGCCAGATGTTGTACAATCCATCTCGAAGCCAAGAACGGAAATCCTTCCGGCGGTGTCGTACTCTGGTCATCTGGCCTTTTTCGGCATAGGGAGAATCTGATGAACTTACTGCGCTGCGCAGCTATCGCACTGGTGGGTTGGGCCGTAATCATCTCAGTCGAGTGGGCGCACGCAGGGTCCGAAAGAGTCGCCTTCCCAGCGAACTACAAATCTGGTCTGCTCTACAACGAGGTTGATCGTGAGGACATACAGGAGGTTCACCGGGCATATACGAGCCGTGAAGCTATCGAGGCCGCCAAGGCAGGTAAGCCCCTGCCCATGGGCACGGTGATTACGACTGTGAACTACAAAGCTTTGCTCGACCCCCAGGGGAATCCCATAAGAGATGCGAAAGGGAATTTGCTGGCAGGTGAGTTGTTGCGCTTTGGCGTGATGGAAAAACGCTCGGGCTGGGGAGCTGAGTACCCCGACAATCTGCGGAATGGCGAATGGGAGTTCGCGGCCTTCACAGCGGATGGCAAGTCCAACGCTCAGGTCGACACCAAGGCCTGCATGGTGTGTCACAAGCCTCACGGCCACCAGCTTGACTACGTGAAAACCTACTTCGCTATGGCTGGGAAGAGAGTCGAGACCAACCCAGTACCAGTTCCTACGGGCGCGGTGGTTGCAACGGTCGTGCGCTTCGCCGTCCACCCGGCGCGCCTCACGGTGCAAGCGGGAACACCCGTGACGTGGATCAACATTGACGACCCACCCCACCAGTTTCTCGTGGAAGGCGCGGGCTTGAAGACGGACTACCTCTTGAAAGGGCAGACAGGAACCGTTGTCCTCAAGGAACCCGGGATTTACCACTATCGAGACACTTTCTATCCAGATGATGAATCTCTCAAAGGTGTCCTTGAAGTGAGGAAGTGATAATCCAGGTCAAGTGCTTCCAGTGCCACGTAGACCGACTTACACGCGTTGCGCAAGTCTCAGGCGCACCGTGCCGTAGCCAATGCTGAGCTTTTCGGCGATCTGTCGAAGGCTGGCTCCCCGGTCCGCGACATTGATCCGGCCGGTTTCGGATTACCGGGGATGCTTACCCTGGACCTTTCCGTTCCGGTAGGTCAGGTAGACTTCCAGGTCATACGAAGCGGCCGACAGGGATCGGCCAAATTCCCAGGCCTTGCGGCAAATCAGGTCATGGAAGGCAATGTCGAGCAGGTCCGAAGCCTCTTGCGCAGTGTTCGAGGCGAGCACGAGCCGGACCTGGTCGTCGTCGGCCCCGGCAGCGCGGGCGACGGCGGCGAGGAAACCGAAATCCTGGCTGGAGTCCTGGCTGTGGACGGACTCATTGCCCGCCGCGAACTTCGCGAGCTTGCCGACCATCGCCAGCAGGCTCACCCGCTCGACCCCCGCGCGGGCCGCGTGCCGCAGCGCGGGTCCGAAAAACGGCCCGATCTGGACGAAAGCGACGTCGGGAAGGTCGAAGACGTGCCGGGCGAACCGCTCGCCGCTTGCGCCGACGGTGAGGATGAGGTGGCGGCAGTCCTGGGCAACGGCGACGTCGATCCCCTGCAGGACACTGGCAAGCCACGCCTCGGTCGAATACGGGACCACGATCCCCGTAGTCCCGAGAATCGAAATGCCGCCGACGATCCCGAGACGGGGGTTGAAGGTCTTGCGGGCAAGGGCCTCGCCCCCCGGCACCGAGATCTCGACGTCGACGCCGGTGCCCACGACCCCGGCCTCAGCGAGGATTTCGTCCACGGCCTCGGCGATCATCGCCCTGGGGACGGGGTTGATGGCGGGCTCGCCCGGCGGGACCGGGAGCCCTTTCCTCGTCACCAGGCCGACGCCGGCTCCCAGCAGGAAATGGACGCCGCCACGAGCGTTCCACGCGACTTGCGAACAGATCTCCGCGGCGTGCGTGACGTCAGGGTCGTCACCGGCGTCTTTGATCACGCTGCCCCATCCCTCGCGGGCGTTGAAGCCGCAGGAGTGCAGCGCGAAGGTCACGACCGGGCCGGCGGGGAGCCGGATCGTCGCTTCGCGAAACTCACGCTGGTGGACGAGGGCCGACAGCGCTCCCTTGGTAGCCGCGGCAGCGCAGGACCCGGTGGTGAATCCCGACCTCAGATTGTCCTTCGATCGAGCCATGGGTCAACCCGGCCCGGCGAGCGACCCACGCCCGACCAACTCGCGACAGGCGGCGACCGCCTCGGCGATCCGGGAGACGGCGGAGGTCGACTCCCCCGACGGACGCTGGATCATCAGGACGCTCATCCCGAGATCTCGGGCGGCCTCCACCTTCTCCACGATCCCCCCCGCCACGCCCGACGCCTTGACGACCAGGACCTCCGCGCGGTATTCGGCGAAAAAGGCATGGTTGAACTCGCGAGAGAACGGGGGCCGCAGACAGAAGACGCGATCCGGCGTGAAGCCGGCCGCGAACGCCCGCGCGAGCGATTCAGCCGCCGGCAGGATGCGGGCGAACAGCGTGAGGCGGCCGTGGAGGTGTGCGAAGTGTTTGAGCGGATTGGCCCCGATGGTCAACATGACCCGATTGCCCAGCATCGGCGCGACCTCGGCCGCCTCGGCGAACGTTGCCGCCAGACGAGTCCCCTCGGGGGGAAGCCAGTCGGGCCGCTCGTAGCGGACATACGGAACGCCTAGCTCGGCGCAGACGTCGCGGGCGATCCGGGTGATCCGGACCGCGAACGGGTGAGTGGCGTCAAGCACGGCGTCCACACCGCTCACGAGGTAGTCCCGCAATCCTGGCGCGTCGAACCCCTGAACCTCCACGGTCAGCTCACCATTCAGCGGTCCGAACAGGTCGCGAACCGCCCCCTCGCGGGTCACGGTCGCGACGACGTCCAGGCCGGCGTCGAGCAGGGCGCGGCCGAGGACGGGGCCTTCCGACGTCCCGCTAAGGAGCAGAATCCTTGGCCTCATGGGTACGCCTCCGGAAGAGATGAGCATGATCCTTGTCGTAAAGCTTCGACCGGTTCCGCCGGCCGCCGACGGCCTGGCCGACCATGATCAAGGTGGTCCGGGTCAGGCGATGCTCGCGAATCGTGGCCGCCAGTCGCGCGAGCGTCGTCACGATGATCTTCTCATCCGGCCACGAAACGCGATAGAGGATCGCGGCGGGCGTGTCCGGTGGGTAGGCGGCCGAGAGCTGTTCCTGGACCTTCTCGCCCAACCGGGCGCTCAGGAAGATGCAGAGCGTCGCCCGGTGTTCCGCCAGGGAGGCGAGCGACTCGGCGCCGGGCATCTTCGTCGTTCCCTCACCACGGGTCAGAATGATCGTCTGGGCGAGCTCGGGCAGCGTCAGCTCGGTTTTCAAGGCGGCGGCGGCGGCCTGATAAGCACTGATGCCAGGGATCATATCGAAGGGCACTCCCGCCTCGTCGAGGACGGTCATCTGCTCCTGGATCGCGCTGTAAAGGCTGAGATCGCCCGACTGGAGCCGCACCACCCGCTTGCCGGCCCGCGCGGCGTCGATCAGGATCGCCGCGACTTCCTCCAGGGTCAGGTGCGCCGAGTCGTGCAAAGCCGCCCGCGCGGGGGCTCTCCGTGCGACTTCTTCGGGAACCAGCGATCCGGCGTAGACGACGACATCGGCCCTCCGGATCTCGTGATCGGCCTTGACCGTGAGCAAATCGGGATCTCCCGGGCCGGCGCCGATAAAGATGACGCGGCCAGCACAAAGGCCCGAGGCCCGCTCTTGATAGTCCGACCGGCGGGCCAGCGCGATCGTCATCCGCTTGGGCGAGAGCGGCGAAGCGACAACCTGCTTCTCCACGAGCAGCCGGTCGGACCCCGCCGCGAGCAGGGCCGCCGGCTCGGCCACGCCGGGCGTGCCGACGCATTCCTGAACGACCGCCGACGGATTGGCGAGCCCCTGGACGACGGCAAGCTCCTCGGCGGTGAAGAAGGCCGAATCCCAGCCGTGTCGGTTCGCTACCTCCAGCAGGCCCTCCTCGTCGGCTTTCAAATCCAGGCTCGCCAGCGCGCCGATGCTCGTCGGCGAGTAGCCGTGCTCGCGGACGACGCGGAGAATACCCTCCTCCAGGGCGTCCGCCGAGATCCCTCGCTCGCAGCCGACGCCCAGGACCAGGCTTTTCGGGCGCTGCCAGAGGATGCGGTCTTCATCGAAGCCTCCGAGATCGTTCACGAGCCGGTCGGTAATCCAGATCACGTTTTCATAATGAACGTGAGGGAGCTCGCCGATGCTCGCTGCGAAGGAGATGTGCTCGGGCAAGGGCCGTCCGTCCAGCCAGGTCCGCCCGCCGCCGATCTCCTGGACGATGGCGATCGGGGCGTGATCGAGCAACGCCCGCGCCACTGGTTTGAGGCGGGCCGCCGGCTCGGGAACCCAGCCGAATCGATCCTCGAGGGACGGCAGGCTGAACCCGCTCCCGGCTTCCGAGCCGGTCGTGACGACGGGAGTGGCGCCGAGCGCGCCCGCGATGCGGTGGGCGAGGGAGTTGGCCCCTCCCTCGTGGCCCGATAAAATCGGTACGACGAACTCGCCCGCCTCGTCCACGACGATGACCCCCGGGTCGGTGGTCTTGGAGCCGAGGCACGACGCGATCAGCCGGGTGGCCGCGCCGGCCGCCAGGAAGAAGACGAGATGGTCGAACCTCGCGAACAGCTCGGGAACCCGCTCCGAGAGCGGTCCGTCGAATGACTGCTCCCGGCCGCGCGACGGCGGCCCGTACCGATCCGGCCGGAAGATCTCACCGGTTCGCAGGCGTTCCCGGAGGCAACGGGCCTGATCGAGGCCGCGGCCGGTGACGGCGATCAAGGCGATCATCGGACGGTTGTTCATGGCTTGGTCGCTCGCAGGATGAAGATCGGACTCTCCGGATCCAGCCGGTGCAGGCGGCCCACCGGGCCGGAATGGGCAAGCTGCACCGAGGTCGCGCGCGGCCCGAGACCGTGGACGTTGAGGATTTCCCAGCCGAGGGAGAAGTTCTCGATCGTGACACAGTTGATCACGATTCGGCCGCCGGGCCGGAGCCGCCGTATCGCCTCGCTCACGATCTCTCGGAGCCGGCCGCCGCTGCCGCCGATGAAGACGGCGTCCGGGTCGGGTAGGTCGGAAAACGCCTCGGGGGCCTCGGCCTCCACAACCCGGATTTCGGCGAGGCCAAAGCCTCGGACGTTCGCCAGGACGTTCTGGACAGCCTCATGATCGCGCTCGATGGCAAAGACCTCCAGCCCGGGCGAGAGGTGCCCAGCCTCGAGCGCAATCGAGCCGCTCCCCGCGCCTATGTCCCAGAGGACGTCGCGCGGACGAAGGCCGAGGTAGGCGAGAGCGATGACCCGCACCTCGCGTTTGGTGATCATCCCGCGCGAGCCTGGCGCATGCCGGATCGCCTCATCGGGGATGCCGACGAGCGGGAGCGCCGGCCCGGCTTCCGATCGCACCGTCCGCAGAATCACAACGTTCAAGGGGGAGAACGATTGTTCCATGGCCGCCTCGGCCGACCATCGACTCACGCGCTCATCGGGACCGCCGAGGTTCTCGCAGACACAAACCTCGTAGTCGTTCCCCAGGCCGAGCGCGACGATCAGCCCGGCGATAGCGCCGGGGTGGTTCACGGCATCCGTCAGAACGGCAAGCTTCGGCTCGCGAGCCTCAAGGGGGGCCAGAATCGCCCTCAGCGGGCGACCGTGCAGGCTGATCACGCGGGCATCGTCCCAGGTCTCCTTGATCCGCGCGAATGCAAGCTGGATCGACGACAGATGGGGCAGAAATATGAGCTCCTCACGGGGAAACGCCTTCAGCAAAGCGCGGCCTATTCCATGAAAGAGAGGATCTCCCGACGCCAGGACGACCGTCTTCTCGCGGAGGTAGACCTCGCGAAGCCGGCGGATGAGCCGGTCGACGTCGGCGTCGATCACGATCGTCTCGCCGACCCATCCCTCGAAGAATGCAAGGTGGCGCCGGCCCCCCGCCAGAATGCGGGCGGTTGCGATGTGGTCAAGCGCCTCGCCGGCCAGGCCCCCCGGCCCGTCGGCGCCCATGCCGATCACCACGATGAAGGGATTGCTCATGGCAACGGCTCCCTCGTTGCCATTCGGAGCATCGCGTTGAGGGCCGCCGCCGCGACAGCGCTTCCTCCCTTGCGGCCCCGTACCGTCGCGACCGGCGTTCCAGACAAGGACAATGCCCGCTCCTTGCTCTCGACGACGGAAACGAAGCCCACAGGCATCGCCACGACTAGACGCGGCCGGACGACTCCTTCCCGGACGGCGTCGCAGAGCGCCAGGAGTGCCGTCGGGGCGTTGCCGACAACATAGACCGCGTCTCCGACCTCGGCCACGGCTTTGGCCATGGCACAGGCACTCCGCGTCAGGCCTCGCGCCGCCGCCTGCTCCCGCACGTCCGGGTCGTCGATGAAGCACCGCACCGCGACGCTCAGGGCCGCCGCGTGCGGCTTGCTGATCCCGGCCGCGACCATCCCGACGTCGGCGACGATCGCCACGCCGTCACGGAAAGCGGCGACCCCCGCGGCCGCGGCCCCACCGGTGAAAGCGGCGGACCGGAGAATCTCAAGGTCGCCCGAGGCATGGACCATCCGACGCACGACCGGCCACTCCGTCGCGTCGAAAGTGTGTCCCCCGGCCTCCGCCTCGATGATGCGGAAGCTCTCGGCGTAGATCTCCTCGGGTGTCATGGCCCTGCGCCCTCCGGATCGAGCCGATAGCCGCGCGGCGTGACCAGCCAGTGGCCCAGCAGCCGCGTCCGGGAGTTGCCGACGATGACCGTCGTCAACATGTCCACCGGACTGTCGGCCATCCGACCCAGCGTTGTCATGTCCACCGATTGGCCGGGGCGGTAGGCGTTCCGGACAAGTCCGGCGGGGGTCTGCGGCGGCAAGTAGTGCAGGAGGAGGTCGCGGGCGCGGGGAAATTGCCAGGCGCGGCGCCCACTCTTCGGATTCAGCAGGGCCACGACGAAGTCCGCCCCGGCGGCGGCCAGCAGACGACGCTCGATCAGCTCCCATGGGGTGAGCAGGTCACTCAGGCTGATCACGGCGAAGTCGTGCGCGAGCGGGGCGCCTAAGAGCGCGGCGCACGCATTGACGGCCGAGATGCCGGGGATGACCGCGACCTCCGGGCCATCAACCGGGTGGTCGCTTTCAAGGATTTCGAGGACGAGGCTGGCCATCCCGTAGATCCCCGCGTCACCGCTGGAAATCACGCAGACGGAATCGCCCCCCCCGGCGCGCGCCACGGCCAGGCGGGCGCGCTCGACCTCTTGGGTCAGCGGCAGGGCGATGCACTCCTTGCCCGCGACGAGGTCGGCTACCCAGGCGAAATAGCCCTCGTAACCGATCACCACTCCGGACCGCCCGATCGATTCCCGCGCCTGGGGCGTCAAGGTCGCCGCGGCGCCCGGTCCCAGGCCGACGATGAGCAAGCACCCCCGGTTACCCATGGTTTGGCCCTTTCCGCTGGCCCGCCGTTGAACCGTCTGGCCGCCGGCGCAGCAGGACCATTGAGAAGTAAGGCAGTTTTTGACCTCGAAGCGAGTCGAGATCAGTCACGACTCGCTCACCCGGCATACCCACGCGCTCGACATAGACGGCGTGGAACGGCCGTGGGATCGACCTCAGCCGGTCGAGAAGCCGGTCGAAGACCGTGTTGACCTTCAGGAGGCAGACCGTCGCGAACTCATCCAGCGTCGTGGGGAGCCTGTCCAGGCCATAGGCTGCCGGAATGACCAATAGCCTGTCGTCCAGCCGGGCGAGCTCGAGTCCGACGCGTGCCGCCGCCGCGCTCATGGAAGTCACTCCGGGGACGACCTCCGTCCTGACTCCGGGGAGGAGCCGGTGGAGTTCCTCGAGGACGTGGAAGGACGTCCCGTAGAAGAGAGGGTC
>JAFAHT010000313.1 GCA_019237095.1 Planctomycetaceae bacterium | reverse complement strand
GAAGACCTGCATGACCTGATCATGGCTGTCGGTGGTCGTCATTCGGGGTTCTCGTCATCCGCTTCGACAATGACCCACGTCACAACCTGACCGATCGTGGGATCGCAACCGCGCTCAGCGAGCTGGAATCCTGTGGAGTTCCGATTCGCGATCGGATTCACGTAGTGAACCAGTGGCGATGAGTACTCCGCCTGAGGTTTCAAGAAGACCGTGCTCGCCAGCTCGCCGCGCCGGGGCGCGGAGCCATCCCACGGCGATTCCGGACATCGCAACCGGAATGCGTCCTCTGCCCAGGATCACGCACACTGGCCTCCGCCCCTGAATCGGCCCGGGATGGCGATACCCCTTGTTTTCTCAACGACCCGACAGAAGGCTAAAACGCCGACGAATTTTGGGGTTGCGTTCGCAGCTTGCACGCAGTCATTTGAGACGCACCCTCTCTGAGCGTCGCCCGCCGGGCATTTCAGGCGGATGAAAGCGACGGAGAGAGTCGGCCGCTCAAGACCGGCCGTCCCCGGGCTTGCGGTTTCTGTACAGCGCGGGATCCACCGCGGCTGCCATCGCCTTCGGCTCGGCCTTGCCGCTCAGGAACTCGCTGACGCGCCGCGACTGTTCCTCGGGCCCCTTGATGAGGTCGGAGTACTTGACGTAGAGGACTTCCATGTTCGGTTGCTCGGCCAGCCAGTCGCGCAGCCGCTTGAGGTGTTTCTCGAATGCTCGCTTGATCTCCTCGCGCGGGCCCGCCGCGCGTGCTCGCCGCTGGAGCATCGCTTCCTGCGAGACGAGCATCTCGTCGAGGTCGCGCTCCATGAAGATGATCCGGTAGCGCTCGTTCGGAGGCAGGTCGAAGAGAAGCTGGGAGACCATCTTGAAGGCCTTGCCCCGTGTCTCGGGCAACCAGGACGCGTCATCCTTGATCTTCTTGACCTTCTCGAGCTCGTAATAGCCTCGAGGGTTGTCGGTATCGGCGGTGCGGACGTTGTCGGTGACAGTCTTCAGCCCGCCGCTGGCCAGCATCTGCATCATCAGCGACGTGCCGGATCGGGGCAAACCTGACACGATGATGATTTCGGCATCCATGAGCGGACTGGCTCCGGGGGTCAAAGCGTCCTTCCTCGCGACCTTGCAGTTCATCGATCCTGCGCGCCGGGTGAACCACCGATTGGCAGGTGATTGATTCACAAGCCTGAAGCGCCAGCGAAGGTCATTCCGCGATTTGTAAAGGCCTTCGCTGGCGCTTCAGGCTTGTCAATACCCGCAGGGGAGCGGAGACCGGGTCATCATTCGGCTTTGGCCGCGGCGGTAGCCTCGGCCTTGGCTTTCTTGGTGGCTGCCTTGGCTGCTTTCCGCTCGGCCTTGGCGGCCGCCTTGGCCTCGGTGGCGGCGACGCTCGTGGTGAACCGCTCCTTGAGGCGGACCGACTTGCCCGACCGCTCGCGGAGGTAGTAGAGCTTGGCCCGGCGGACCTTGCCCGAGCGCTTGACCACAATGTCGGCGATCCGCGGCGAGTGAATCGGGAATTTCCGCTCCACGCCCTCGCCCTGGACGATCCGGCGGACCACGAACATCTCGCGGGTTCCACTGCCCGAGCGGGCGATCACGACACCATTGTAAATCTGGATCCGTTCCTTGTCGCCTTCGAGGATGCGCACGTGGACATCGACCGTATCACCGATGTCGAACTTCGGCACCGACGGTTTCATGCTGCTTTCTTCGACCACGCTCAACAAGCGATTCTGCATTGTTCTTTCCTTTCCTGGGACCGTCGGCTTTGCGGCGACGTTCGAGGACATCAGATCAAGATGGTTCGGTCAGACCGGGGTTTCGGGAGGGCAAGGATCGCCGCTGTTGCCTGCGCCAGCGGGCGATGGCGGCATGGTCGCCGCTTGTAAGCACATCGGGCACCTCCCTGCCCCGGAACACCCGGGGACGCGTGTATTGCGGATATTCGAGGCCGCCCTCGGGCCCGAACGATTCATCGACGGCGCTTTGAGAATCTCCCAGGACGCCGGGCACCAACCGGACAACGGCGTCGATTACGACCATGGCCGCGACTTCCCCCCCGGAGAGGACGAAGTCGCCGATCGAGAGCAGCTCTGGCTCGAGGATCTCGATGATCCGCTCGTCGAATCCCTCGTACCGGCCGCAGAGCAGGATCAGGCGCGGCTGAGCGGCCAGATCGACAACCCGGCGCTGGTCAAGTCTGGGCCCTTGCGGAGAGAGGACAACCAGGGTGCCAGGGGGTTCGACCCGGGCTCGCACGGCCTCGGCCGCGGCCACGACCGGGGGAGCCATGAGGACCATGCCCGGCCCTCCCCCAAACGGCCGGTCGTCCACTTGCTTGTGTTTGCCTGGAGCCCAGTCACGCAGGTCCCACCGCTCGATGGCCACCAGGTTCTTGTCGATCGCGCGCCGGACGATACTCTGACTCAGGAAACCGTCGAAGAGGGCTGGAAAAAGAGTCAGCACATCGATGCGGAGCGACGGCAGGGACATGGTGGTCCACTTCCGCTCAAGAGGGCTGTGGCGCGGCCGCCTCGGGCACCGGCGCGGCCGCCTCGGGCACTGGCGCGGCCGCCGGCTTGGGCAATTGCCAGGGCTCGCCCGGCGCCGGTTTTTTCACCCCGTGCTTCTTGAGCAGGGCCTGGACCTTCTGGGAAGGCTGCGCGCCGACACCGAGCCAGTAGCGAATCCGGTCCACGTTCAGAACCGTTTGAGTTTCGGCGTTGGAGCTCACGGGGTCATAGTGCCCGAGCTCCTCGATCGATCGACCATCCCGGGGAGTCCGGGAGTCCATCGCGCAGATCCGAAAGAACGGCCGATGCCGGCGTCCCAGGGATTTCATCCGTAATCGAACCACTCGCGTTCTCCTCTCATCATCTCATCTCACGGGGAACCATTGGCCCGGGCCAGGGCGGCGGGCCCCTATGGGAATAAAAATGCAGTCCAGGTACCTCGAACTCCGGCGTCGAGTCCTTCCGATGCCGGACCGGGTGGGACTGTCTCCTGAATTCGTCGTTGCTGTCCACCAGCGCGAATTGGTGCGCCGGCCGATCGGCAATCGGGCCAGGCCCGAGCCGGCCCAGGCCGGATCATGCCCAGGCCGGCTGGCCGCGTCGCTAGGTGGTAGGCCGATCTCGCTCCTCGCGGCGACGCCGGCGTTCGTCTTTTTCTCGCTGCTTTCGCAGCTTATCACGTTCCTTGGCCGAGAGCCGCTTGCCGGTGCCGACCTTGGGAGCGAAAAGTCGCGCTCCGGGGTTGTTGGCCGCGACTCGTCCCAGACCGGTGAGGGCCCGGATTTTGTCGAGCATGCTCATCTGCGCCATCGACCGCACGAAGGCCGCCATGGCATCAAATTGCTTGACCAGCCCGGAGACATCGGAGGGATCGACGCCGGCGCCAGCGGCGATCCGCCGCCGCCGCGACATGTCGATCAGGTCCGGACGGCTGCGCTCGAGCTGGGTCATGCTGTCGATGATGCCCTGGATTCGCTCGATCTCGCTGTCGGCGTCGATGCTGCCCAGATCCGAGGACATCTGGTTCAGCCCGGGGATCTTGCTCATCAGGTCCCCGACCGACCCCATCTTCTTCATCTGGACGATCTGCTGGCGGAAGTCGTTGAGGTCGAACTTCCCCTTGGACAGCCGCTCCTGCTGGCGGCGGGCCTCGTCCTCATCAACGGTCTCCTGGGCGGTCCGGACCAGGTCAATGATGTCGCCCATGCCCAGCATCTGGCTGACCAGCCGATCGGGCTCGAATGCCTCGAGCTTGTCAAGCTTCTCTCCCCTGCCCACGAACTTGACGGGAACCCCGGTCACCTTGCGGACCGACAGTGCGGCACCGCCGCGAGCGTCGCCGTCAAGCTTCGTCAGGATCACGCCGTCGAGCTCGAGCGCCGCGTTGAACGCCTCGGCCGAGGCCACGGCATCTTGCCCGGTCATGGCGTCGCAGACGAAGAAGACCTGGTGAGGCTTCACCTTCTTCTCGATCTGCACCAGCTCGCCCATCAGCTCGTCGTCAACGTGGAGCCGGCCGGCCGTATCGAGAATGAGCGTGTCGCAACCCTGGCGGTTGGCCTCGACGAGCGCGTCCTGGCAGACCTTGACCGGGTTGGAATTGTCCGCGCTGAAGACGGGAAGGCCAAGCTGGCCACCGATCACCCTGAGCTGCTCGACGGCCGCCGGACGTTGCAGGTCGGCGGCGACGAGCATTGGCTTCCGCCCCTGGTTGGCCAGCAGCCGTGCCAGCTTGCCGCAGCTCGTGGTCTTGCCCGAACCCTGAAGCCCGCACAGCATCAGAACGGTGGTGCCGGACTTTTCAAAGCGGATCGAGGGGTCGACCGGCCCCATCAGGTCGACCAGCTCGTCGTGGACGATCTTGACGATCTGCTGCTCGGGCCGAACCGCCTTGATGAGGTTGGTCCCCGCCGCCTTGGCGGTGATCCGGTCCATGAATTCCTGGACGACCTTGAAGTTGACGTCGGCTTCGAGCAGCGCGGTGCGGACCTCGCGCAGACCTTCCTTCATGTTGGCTTCGGTCAGAATGCCGCTGACCCTGAAGCGTCTGAAGGCCGAGGATAACCGTTGTTGGATGTCGTCGAACATGACAGATCGGGCCCAGCTCATTGAGGATTGCGAACCAACGAGTATAACCATGGGCCCGGACGATGGCAACGCGTCCTCATGCGATGACATCCTTGCGAAGCGATTGCAACCAGGGGAAAATGGGCTTGGGGCTGCCGTCGGTCCGGAACAGGCCGGCGTGCGGATAGACGTGCGGCAGCAGGTCGCCGGCGTGATGCCAGGTCACCGACCGAACAAACGGCTTGGCCAGCCCCAGCGCCAACCACCGTGCCGCCCAGGCGGCCTGCGTGACCTCGTCGGGCGGTACCGGCCACTGTGCGACGTCGACCTGGATCGTCGGGTCGGCGGCCGCGTCGGGACCGCTTGCCGAGGGTATTGCCATGAACAGGTGCAGGGGCACGTTCAAGAGTGAATAAAGATCGAGCAGCCGGGAGAACTCGAAGAGATCGCGGAGATGGCTGCCGGGGTTGGTGAACCCCGGCGCGATCTCGATGCCGATGCTGGAGATTCCCAGGTCGGAGCGAAGCAGGTAATCGCACAGGTGAAGCGGTCCGAGCTGGAAGTGGCTGGAGCTCATCCATTCCGCCCACGGCCGATCGATGCCGATGCTGAGCTGCGCCGAGGGGTCCGCCTGGCGAGCCGCCTGGACCGCCCGCGCCGTGATCCGGATTTGCTCTTCCTCCGACAGCCCCAGGATCTCCTGAGAGGCAGGCCGGGCAACAACGTGCCAGAGCGGCACCTTGCCCCGATAGCGCGTTACCACCTGACGCACGAAATCGGTGGCAAAACCGCTGATGGTTTCCTGGTCTCTTTCCCAGAGCCAGATCCAGTCGGGCAAGGCGGAGGGCCGAAATTCGATCAGCGGGCCGGCCTCGATCTCCAGCCGGTTGCGCCGGCAGAAAGCAAGCTGGGCATCCAGCAACTCCCAGCGGTACTTGCCTTCCGACGGCGCGACTTGTTTCCACGAGACGCCGACCTGAGCGGCATTGAACGCCGATGGCCACTGCGCCGCGGCTGGAACCTTGTCGGGTTCGCTCGTGAGCATGCAGCCCAGGTGGGTCGTCAACTTGCCAGCCGAGGCCAGCCGGTTCTGGAGAATCTGCGACACGTAGGCCTCGGTGAGCAAGTCTCCCGCGCGGCTTGACGCTTCCAGGCTGGCCTGCGACGCGGTCAGGCAACTTTCCGGACTGTCGCTGGACATGGCTGCCTGAATGAATGCCTTGCGCGCCTGGGCCATGACCTCCGAGAGTTCTGGCGAGACGCGCAGGCCCATCTGAACCCAGTCCGCCGTCTGGTTGCGCACGTCGTTCAGCTTGCCCCGTGCCAGCTCGAGGGCTAGCATGTACGGGGACGAGCGTTCGGCCAGGGTGGCCGTGCCGACGATCGGTGTGCCATATCCGGCGATCGACCAGGGAACGAACAACCGTCCGCTCTCGCTGGTCTCGCGGAAGCAGGCCATCAGCTCGTTGCGAAACTCGACGCTCAATCGTCCGGGAGTTTTGTCCAGGCCCGTGATGTAGGCCTTGCGGAAACCTGGAAGCCGACGGGCCAGGTCGTTCGAGGGCAAGAGAAACTTGAGAACCCCCATGCCGCTTATTCCATCCCGGACCGCCGGTCCCCGAGCGTTCGGTTTGTGAACATCTGACGCACGGCTTGACTCTCGTCAAACCCGCCGGCGCCGGCCCGACCGGCTCAAAACCAACCGCTCGGTCGAAACCCGCGCCAAAATGACACGCCCTCGGTCCAACCGGCCGGGTGCGCGCCCGGGCCGCCGCGTGCTCGCAAATCGTCCGATAACGCAGTACTCTAGAATAGCGTCATGATGACCTTCTGACCAGAGAGCCAACGAATCACCGTAAACCGTTACAGTCGCTGTTCGAGCGAAGTCGCCGCGGCAGTTGCCAGAATCGTTTCCCGCGGCAGGTGAGAGCGCTGCCATGCCCAGCATTCTGATCGGGCCCTACCTCCTTCGCAATCAGCCGGGCCCGTTCCGCAAGATTCTCTCGGACGCGGGCTTCGAGCTGATCGACCCGGAAGGCGACTTCGCCCTGACCCACGAGCAATTGCAGAGCTACTTGCCCAGGGCCGATGCCATACTCGCTGGCGGCGAGCGGTTGACCGCCGACCTCTTCGAGCTGGCTCCCTGGCTCAGGGTCGTGGCCCGGACCGGCGTGGGTTATGACTTGATCGATCTGAGGGCGGCGACCAGCCGCAACATCGTCGTGACGATCACCCCGGGAACCAACCACGACAGCGTTGCCGAGCAGACCTTCGCCTTGATTCTGGCACTTTCCCGCAATATCGTCTCGAACGACCGAACCATCCATGCGAGAGGCTGGGATCGCAGGCTGGTCGCGCCAGTGCGCGGCAGGACGCTGGGGCTGATCGGCCTGGGGCGAATCGGCCAGGCGGTCGCCCTCCGCGCCCGGGCCTTCGGCATGAAGGTCGTCGCCTGCGATCCGCTGGTCGATGATCGGATCATCGAGCAATTTCAGATCAAGCGCCTTGGCCTCGACGAGCTCGTAGCGGAATCCGACATCATCAGCCTGCACTTGCCGCTCACCGAGGCCACGCGCGGCATGGTGGACCGGAAATTTCTGGCAAAGATGCACCCCGGCAGCCTGCTGATCAACACCGCCCGCGGCGGCCTGATTGTCGAGGCCGATCTCCGCGACAGCTTGGTCTCGGGGCATCTCGCCGGCGCCGGTCTAGACGTGCTCAACCACGAACCTCCCGAACCGGGAAATCCGCTGCTCGGCCAGCCCAACGTCGTTTTCAGCCCCCATATCGCCGGTACCGACCTCCAGTCGATGAGCGACATGGCCGAACTGGCCGCGCGGACCATCGTCGAGCTGTATCACAATCGATGGCCAGCAGCATGCGTGGTCAATGGCGATGTGCGTCTGGGCTGGCGATGGTGAACGGGTGGCCTGACAGCGTCCGCTGTCCGTCCACCATCGCAGCCGATTGATCCGAGCTCAGACCTGGAACGACGAGCCGCAGCCGCAGCTCTTGACGACGTTGGGGTTGTTGAAGACGAATCCCCGCTTCTCCAGGCCGTCGTAGAAGTCCACGACCGTCCCGTCCAGGTAGGGGTCGAACTTCTTGTCCACGGCCAGCTTGACGCCGTACACATCGATCACCCGGTCACGTTCGCTGGTACTGGTGTCGAAGTTCAGGCTATAGGCAAAGCCGCTGCATCCGCCCCCCTGCACGCCAACGCGAAGCACCGCTTCTTCGGGGAGGCTTTGCTCGGTCATGATCTTCTTGACCTCACCAGCGGCCTTTTCAGTCAGGGTCACACCCATCGAATTGTCTCCTTCTCCAGGTTCAGTCATCAAACACGATTAAAGCTCGGAAGCACGCCGTTCCCGATATAGTATCATAAGGGGGAGTCAAATGCGTCCTATCGCGGGGTCAAACGCTCTCGAGCGATCATGAACCGCCCAGGCCGCGCTGTGAGCCCGCAGGCGCTCCACCGCGCCCGCCACCGCATTGATGGTAAATTCGATTTCTTCGGAGGTCGAGAACCGCCCCAGGCCAAACCGCAGGCTGGCCCGCGCCATCTCCTCGTTCAGCCCCATGGCCAGAAGGACATGGCTGGGCTCGGGGTTGGCCGCGGTGCACGCCGCGCCCGAACTTACCGCGACGTCGCGCATCGCCATCATGAGCGCCTCGCCGTCCAGGTAGGCGAAGCTCAGGTTCAGATTCCCCGGCAGCCGCTCCGTGGGATGGCCGTTGAGGCAAACGTCGGCGACCCGTTCCGCAATTCCTGCATGCAAGCATTCACGTAAGCCCAGGAGTCTCCGAGACTCGTCGGGCCGTTCCCGGGCGGCCAGCTCGGCCGCGGCGCCCAGGCCAACAATCAAAGGAACCGCCGGCGTCCCACTGCGCATCCCACGCTCGTGGCCGCCTCCGTCGAGCTGAGGAACGAGCCGCACCTGGGGGTCCCGCCGCCGCACGTAGAGAGCACCGATCCCCTTGGGACCGTAGACCTTGTGCCCGGAGAGACTGAGCAGATCGACATTGTCGGCCAGCACGCCCAAGGGAACCTTGCCGACGGCCTGGGTTGCATCGGTGTGGAAGATCACGCCGCGGTCATGACAAAGCCGGCCAATTTCCCGGATTGGATTGAGTGTGCCGACCTCGTTGTTGGCCGCCATGATCGAGACCAGGATCGTTCGCTCGCAGAGCACGGCCGCGATCGAATCAACCGCGACCCGGCCGGTCTCGTCGCAGGGGACGACGGTCACCTCCCAGCCCTCGCGTCCCAGCCGCTTCATCGTGTCGAGCACCGCCTTGTGCTCGGCCGCGGAGGTCACCAGGTGGTTGCCCTTCCGCTTCATGGCCAGGGCCACGCCTTTGATCGCCAGGTTGTCCGATTCCGTCGCTCCCGACGTGAAGATGATCTCCTTGGGCTCGGCTCCGATCGCACCGGCGACCTGTAGCCGGGCACGCTCGACCGCCTCACCGGCCTCCCAGCCAAAGCGATGCGAGATGCTGGCTGCGTTGCCGTAGACTTCCGTGAAAAAAGGCAGCATCGCCTCGACAACCCGAGGGTCGGTCCGAGTCGTCGCGTGATTATCGAGATAGATGGGCAGCTTTAGCACATCAAGACCCAGATCCAGTAACCACATCGTTCCTGATTTTTGAAATCTTATTTTACCTCATTTATCTTAAAGCGATGGGCTTCACGATTCAAGCCCGCGCGGGGGTTCTGTGAAGTCTAAGTAAGGCAATGAATCCGGGTTGCCGGATTCCCGGACCCTGGGTAAAAGAGCATTTCTGCATGGATCGCGCATTCCCGCCGGACGCGCGACGCAAGGCAAGGGGGCCTCGATGAGATACGACAAGGACCAGGCGGCCGCGGAATTCACCCGCTGGAGTGAGAGTTACGATCGTAGCGTGCTCCAGTGGATGCTCTTTGGACCCTCGCATCGGGTGTTGATCCGGCGGGTCGCGGCGGTGGCCGGAAATCGGCCGTTCCGGCTCCTGGACGTGGGGTGTGGGACGGGCCTGTTTGCCGCGCGGCTCAAGGCCGCGCTGCCGCAGGCGCAGGTCTGCGGTGTGGACCTCGTGTCCGGGATGCTGTCCAGGGGCCGTCCCCGCTGGCAGTACCACGCCCGTGACGTCTTCCCCGTCCAGGGAGACAGCGAACGGCTGCCGTTCGGGTCGGGGACCTTCGACTTCGTGACCTGCGCCAACAGCTTCCATCACTATCCCCAGCAAGACCGGGCCGTGGTCGAGATGCAGCGCGTTCTCAGAGCCGGCGGCCGGCTCTTACTGATTGACGGATATCGTGATGCACCATGGGGTTGGTTCATTTACGACGTCTGCGTCACGGCCCGCGAAGGAGACGTGCACCACGCCTCGGCCCGCCGTTTCCGCGACCTGATGACCCGGGCCGGGCTGCAAGCCATTGCCCAGAAAGTCTTCCGCGGCTTTGCGCCGTTCCTGCTCAGTGAAGGCATCGTCCCGGAATCGATCCCGAGCATACCCGCCCCCCACTTCCGGGTCCGCGACAACGTCTCCTCCGCGGTCGATGCGTAGGACAAGGGCCGGCAAGTCCGGTTGGGTGGCACGCCAGGCAACCGAAAAACGCCGCGAGCCGAGCGGCCGCAGGAAAAAGCGTCGGCAACCGAAAAAGGTTTTCTTCGACCAGCCACCATGCGGGCAAGGGTGTCTTAAACTCTCGACTTTCAGCCGACAATGCCGTAAACTTAGCGTAGCTACAGATTATTGGATGCAAGACATGACACATAGCGAATTCAATCATCTCTTGGGCAGCATAAGCGCTTTGTCGCCGGAGCAGATGCGGCAATTGCGGCGCGAATTGGACAGCAAGCTTGCCTTGTCGGCAGTCCACGGCGAGCCTCCGCTCACTGAGGGAGAACTGGCCGATCAGGAGGCGCAGCGCCGGTTACTCGCGGCGGGGGTAATCAGCGAAATCAAGCCGTCGAGGCGGGTTTCGACGGGGACAGAGCGGTTCACGCCGATTCCGATCCAGGGAGAGCCGCTGTCGGAAACCATCATCCGCGAGCGCCGCTGAGTTGGCCGATTACTTCTTGGAGGAGAGGCCGTATAATGACCATCCATTTATCAGGCGACCGGGAGGAGATTGTCCGGTCCTTCATCGAGGATGGCCGATTCACCTCCGAAGACGAGGTGATCGACGAAGCCTTGCGGCTCCTCCAGGAGCGGGACGAGCAAGCCAAGCTGGCCGACCTCCGCCGCGACATCGCCGTCGGCATCGAGCAGGCCGACCGCGGCGAGCTGGCCCCATTCGATCCGCACGCCACTCTGGAACGCATCCGTTCCCGTCAGGCTCCGACCGCGGGGCAATCCTGATGGCCGAGGTCTGCCGCACGCCCCAGGCGGAGACGGACCTGGCGGAGATCCTCGAATACCTCCACCAGCACAACCCTTCTATTGCCGAGCATTATGCCACTGCGTTCTACGAGAAAGGCCAAGCACTCGCCCGATTCCCTGAGATCGGCCGTAGCCGCCCGGAGATCGCTCCAAACCTCCGCAGCACGCTCGTCAAACCTTATGTGATCTTCTATCGCCTTGATGGTGACGTAGTGCAGATTCTCCGAATCCTGCATGGCAAGCGTGACCTGCGGAGTATCATGCAGGCGGAATCCGAGGAGTGATTCTGGCACCCCTCCATGGGGGCCAGGATGGGGACACTGCCACACGCTGCCCGACCGCAAGAGCTTGATGGAGCATCGGCGAGCCGCGGATGGGATCAGACAAGAGAGGACTATGAGCCACGGATGAACACGGATCGAATACCGAGAAGAGAAGACCAGGGATCACCCGACAGGAGATTGTCTTCGCTGCTAGGCGGTTCCACCTAGCTACTGGCTTGCATTTGAAATGGCCCAAGAGCCGCGCCACAATTGAGGCATTTTCTTGAGTCTATAGCAAGAAAACCGGGCTGGATCTGGGGATCACTCGGCCGGGACCGGGAGAACCAGATCGGAACCCGCTCGATGACGCCAAACTGGCTCCTAGCTTAGCAAATGGCTCGATTTCAAGCTCGATTGCGTGGACTACGTCTCGGCCGCCCGGTAACGGTGCTACAGTGTCGCTTGACCACGCAGGGTGGCGGGCTCGGACCGTTTCTGGCTGTGTGAACTCCGCGTTTCTCAACATTTCTCTACATTTTACGGCTCATCTGTTCAGTCCATGGGTATCCAACTCAACGCGTTGCCAGCACTTCCCGTCCGCGCTCGGACCGTTTCTGGCTGCTTGAACTCCGTGTTTCTGGGACTTGAACGAAACCGCCCCGCAGTGGTAACGTCGCAGTTACTCGGTGAGCCTGCTTCGGCCTTGCTTCGCATCCGAGTCGCTTGCCTAAACCGCCCCTCTTTCCCGCGCGACCAATCTACATGTTAAAGCAAACCGTGTCCCGCCCTGCGGCTTCGTTCAAGAGCCTGTACCCGAAAGGCCGCAACCGCTTGCGGTGAAGTCATCGTCTGCGCAAGGCCCTTCGGGTACAGGATTCTTCCTTGAACGAAACCGCTCCGCGGTGGGAAAGACGAAGGCCCCGCTCGTCGCCGGTGAACCTCAGCAACTCACGCCAGCCGCACCATAATTCTCCCCCTCCTTGAACTAACCGCTCCATGCTGGTAACGTCCCAGTTACTCGGCGAGCCTGCGTCGGCCTTGTTCTGCTCTTACTTCGCGTCAGCAGTCGCTTGCCCAAACCGCCCCTCTTGCCCGCGCGACCAATCTACATATTAAAGCAAACCGTGTGCCGCCCCGCGGCTTTGTTCAAGAGCCTGTACCCGAAAGGCCGCGACGGCTTGCGGTGAAGCCATCGTCTGCGCCGGCCCTTCGGGTACAGGCTTCTTCCTTTTCTCTACCAAACGCCCGTCCAGGTCCGGTGAAAAGTTGGTCGTGTGTACAAGCTGGTTCGGGCAGTGGTCTCATGACCCTCGCCGAACGGGCCGGTGACTGGCGCATCGCCCGGTCGCAGTCTATTTACACTGCGAGCCCAGCCGCCGCGAGCACGGGTAGGGAATGATGTCAAACAATTCCCCGGCGTGGTGGCGCGCCTGGATGCCCTGCCAGTACCGGGCGGTCAGGAGGTCGCCGTGGGCTTTCAGGAACGTGTCGAGAAGCTCCCCGCCCAGGCCCATGAAGTTGATGAATTCCTCCGGGAAGATGTCGCTCGGGCCCACGTAGAACCAGGGCTCGTCGCCGAACTCGTCGGACTCGTCGGCAGCCGCGGGCAAATCGCGGAAGTGGCAATCGGTGACCAGGCAGAGCTCGTCGTAATCGTAGAAGACCAGGCGGCCGTGGCGCGTGACGCCGAAGTTCTTCAGGAGCATGTCGCCGGGGAAGATGTTGGTTGCAGCCAGGTCCCTGACCGACTGGCCATAGTCGACAATCGCCTTGCAAGCGTCCGACAGCTTGGCTTCCCGGATGTAAAGGTTCAGGGGCGTCATTCGCCGCTCGACGTAGACGTGCTTGAATTCGACGATCCGCGAACCAATGGTCACCGTCTCGGCCGCCTCGCTGGCCAGCTCACTTAACAGATCCGCCGAGAACCGGTCGCGCGCGAATGCCAGGTGCTCGAACTCCTGGACGTCTGCCAGCCGACCGGCGCGGTCGTGTTTGAAGACGAGCTGGTAGCGCTCCATCACGTCCCGGCGGGAGGAGGTTTTCGGATAGGCGAAGCGGTCGCGGATGACCTTGAAGACGACGTCGAATGAGGGCAGTGTGAAGACGCACATCACCATACCCCGGTCGCCAGGGGCGATCTCCAACGTATCGGTGGACCTGTCGATGTGCCGCATCAGATCGCGGTAGAGCTCGGTCTTGCCGTGCTTGTTGTAGCCGATCGCGATGTAGAGCTCGGCGATCGGCTTGCGCGGCATGAACGACTTGAGGAACATGACCAGATCGCGCGGGCGATGGACCTCGACATGGAAATACGATCGGGTGAAGCTGAAGATGATGCTCACCTCGTCGGCCGACAGCAGGACCGCATCGACGACGATGCCGCCGGCCTGGTGGTGCAGCGCCAGGGTCAGTGGCATGACCTGATCGCCGTTCCTGATCCTGCCCACCAGGTAAGCGCCCTGGTTGCGGTAGAAGACGGCCGGAATCATGTCGATGGCATCGATTGAGCTGGTGTTGCCCACGCCTTGGTGCTCGCGTTCGACGGCCCGAGCCACCCGGTGCGCATCGCGCTGGAGGTCTTCGAAAGGCGCTGCGAATTCACAGGCCCTGAGAATCCGGCTGATCAGCTCCGCCAGGGTCCCGGAGGCAGGATACGTCCGGAAAATCGGCGGGCCAGACACCTCGGCCGGCGTGTCGAAGTCGGAGAAGAGGAACTCGATCCGGGGATCGACGCCGATGGTTGTAAAGATTCGCCGACTGAACGAGTTGAAGAAGGTCTCGGCCAGCTCGATCTCCTGACAGCGGCCGATCAGATCGGCGTAGGCCGATTTCATTGCGGCCCAGAGCTTCTTGTCCTTCGACGAGTAATCCAGGAGCTGGCGGATCTCGGCCACGCCGCGGGCAATGACTCGGGGATAGAGCTCGAGCCGCTCGAGAGCATCTTGCTGCAAGCCATGCCAATCGCGCTGCTCGAAGCGAACCTTGGCGCGGCGGGTGATGGCCTGGAATTCGCGCTCGTATTCCGCGAACGCCGCGTAGATCGCGGCGGCGCCTTGCTTGGCCAGCAGGTTGTGTGCCTTGGGGATCCACACGTGGCATGTCCCCCGCAATGCGGTCCTCGTAGGGCAGGATTCATCCTGCTGGAATCGGCACAATCGGCACGACCGGTTCCCACCCTACGGTTGTGTTTAAGCCGCGGGCCGACTGATCCGGGGCCATTACATGCTGGCGATCACCGCGTCGCCGAACTCGCTGCACTTCACCTGCTTGGCTCCTTCCATGAGACGGGCGAAGTCGTAGGTGACGATCTTGTTGCCGATGGCGCCGTCCATGCCCTTGATGATCAGGTCAGCGGCCTCGGTCCAGCCCAGGTAGCGCAGCATCATCTCGCCGGAGAGGATGACCGAGCCGGGGTTGACCTGGTCGAGATTGGCGTACTTGGGCGCGGTGCCGTGGGTCGCCTCGAAGACGGCGTGGCCTGTATCGTAGTTGACGTTGCCGCCCGGCGCGATGCCGATGCCGCCCACCTGGGCCGCCAGGGCGTCGGAGAGATAATCGCCGTTGAGGTTGGGCGTGGCAATCACGTCGAACTCGGCGGGACGCGTCAGCACCTGCTGCAGGGTGATATCGGCGATAGCGTCCTTGATCAGGACCTTCCCCGTCGCCTGAGCCGTCTTCTGCTCGGCGTTGGCCTCGCTTTCACCTTTCTGGGCCTTGGTCTTTTCCCACTGGTTCCAGGTGGTGGTCTGGCTAGCGAATTCGCGCTCGGCCAGGGCATAACCCCAGTTCCGGAAGGCCCCCTCGGTGAACTTCATGATGTTTCCCTTGTGCACCAGCGTCACGCTCTTGCGGTGGTTGGTAATGGCGTACTCGATCGCCGAGCGCACCAGCCGCTCTGTACCCTCGCGCGAGATCGGTTTGATGCCGATGGCGACGGTCTCCGGGAAGCGAATCCTCTGGTAGATATTGGGGAAGTTGTCTTTGAGGAAAGCGACAATCTTCTTCACGTCGGCGCTGCCGGCGTCGAACTCGATGCCGGCGTAGACATCTTCCGTGTTCTCCCGGAAGATGACCATGTCCACCAGTTCGGGGTGCTTGACAGGTGACGGAACGCCTTGAAACCAGCGGACCGGACGGAGGCAGACGTAGAGATCAAGCAGTTGCCGCAGCGCCACGTTGAGCGACCGGATGCCACCGCCGATGGGCGTTGTCAGCGGCCCCTTGATGCCGACCAGGTAATCGCGGAAGGCCGTGACCGTCTCATCCGGCAGCCAGGTTGAGAAGTGCTTGTACGCCTTTTCGCCGGCGTAGACTTCCATCCACTGGATCTCGCGCTTGCCGCCATACGCCTTCTTCACCGCCGCGTCGAGGACGCGCACGCTGGCGCGCCAGATATCCGGCCCCGTGCCGTCGCCTTCGATGAACGGGAGGATGGGATGGTCGGGCACGCTCAGCTTGCCGCTCTGGATCGTGATCCGCGCACCGTTGGCGGGGGGTTCCGGCTTCGGACTGGCCATGAATGGATCTCCTGCTTGGTCTCGGAGCACCACTTTGATGCGTTCAGAGGTTCTTTCTTCCGGTCATCTTCCTGCCCTTCGGTGGAAGAGTCAACGATCACCCCTTTATACTTGGTCATGGTCCTCGGGCTGAGCCTGGCTTTCTGGTCGGCCAAGAACTCCTTGAAGAGCTGGTCGATCGTCTTGTCTGGCTTGGGTTTTTCATCGGATCCTCGGTTCGAAAAGATCGCCTGTCCGGTCATCCATCTTATCCGAAGCGACCGCGAAGACCACGCTCTTCGGCCATGAGTCGAGCCCAAACAACCGCGCCGAGCGAATTCCGGTTGATGGACGATCTTCCGCTCTTCTCCGGGCTCGGCGAGGTCAGAGCCGGCCGCCGATTTTCGCGACGAGTCCCGTCACCTACTCGGTACCCATTGATAGAATGGAACAACGCGACGCCCCGTTTTGTCCTCACAAGGAGAAGGATGGAGATTCAGCCATGTCGGCAACAATCACCGTCGAGGAAGCTCAGTCCAGACTCAAGGAGGTGATCGCCATGCTGGCCCCTGGCGAGGAAGTCGTCATCACGGACAACCAGCAGCCGGTGGCCAAACTCGTAGCTGAGCAGCCGGCCCGGCCACCCCGCCCCGCCCCCGGTGCGGGGAAGGGTTCCATTCTCTACATGGCCCCCGACTTCGATGAGCCGATGGAAGAGTTCAAGGTGTACACTCAATGAAGCTCCTGCTCGACACCCATACGTTCTTGTGGATTGTTGAGGGAAGTCCGAAGTTGAGGTTGATCTCCCAGTCCCAGATCGAGGGTATGACCCTGGCGAGCGGGGACACCAAGCTTCCCCCTTATGGCATCCCGATCCTCTGGTAGACCCCCCGCCGCCAAGTGAACGACCCAGGCCTATCTGCGGTTCGTTCGTGAACTCAACCAGGTTGTCCGATGCGCCATGCCACGGTCAATCGGTTGCCCCAAGGCGGCCTTTTCCGACCGAAAGCCTCTGTCCAGCGAGCGTTCCGGCTGGTATACCTGCTCATTCCCGGAGTGCGCTGGTCTGCCCAACGGCGGCTGACCCTTTGCCGCGGCGGGCGCTGCTGCGGTGTTCCAATGCGGAGTCGCATCGTGGAGTTGTTCTCGACCGACGGGTTTCACGAGACGCTGGAGCGCGCAATCGGCGAGGTGGCCGAACCGTTCCTGGTCGTCGATCGGGGCGGGGTTGCCGGCCTGATCATGGGCCCTCCCGCGGCAGCGTCCCTTGAGGACCTGGAGCGGCTCATCGCCTTCGTTCCGGCCTGTCGGCTGGAACAACTGGGAGACCCTTCGTTTCGCGAAGCGCACGGGACGCGATTTGCTTGCATGGCCGGGGCGATGGCCAACGGCATTGGCTCGGTCGAGGTGGTCGAGGCGATGGGCCGGCGGGGAATGCTGGGCATCTTCGGAGCGGCGGGGCTCCCGGTCGAGGCCGTCGAGCGCGCGATCGACCGGATCGACCGCGGTCCCGGGGACAGGTTCCCGTTCGGCTTCAACCTGATCCATAGCCCGCAAGAATCTGCGCACGAGGCGGCGATCGTTGATCTTTATCTGCGCCGGGGCATCCGCCTGGTGGAGGCGTCGGCGTTTCTCGACCTGACCCTGCCGCTGGTGCGCTTCCGGGTGACGGGGATCCGCCGCGATTCGCAGGGAAAGATCGTGGCTCCCAACCGGATCATCGCCAAGGTGTCACGGGTCGAGGTGGCCGGCAAGTTCCTGGCTCCGCCGCCCGAGCGGTTACTTCGCGAGCTGTTGCAACGGGGCGAGATCAGCCCGGAGCAGGCAGGCTGGGCAGCACGCATTCCACTCGCCGAGGATTTGACGGCCGAAGCGGATTCCGGAGGCCATACCGACAACCAGCCGGCGATCGTCCTCTTACCCACGATGCTGGCCCTGCGTGACCGCTTGCAGGCACAACACGCCTACGACCGCCCGTTGCGGGTGGGCGCGGCCGGCGGCATCTCGACGCCGTGGTCGGCGGCGGCGGCCCTGGCGATGGGAGCCTCTTATCTGGTCACGGGTTCGGTCAACCAGTCGTGCGTCGAGGCCGGCACCTCCCCGCAGGTCCGGCAGATGCTGGCACAGGCCCAGCAGGCCGATATCGCCATGGCACCGGCCGCCGACATGTTCGAGATGGGCGTGAAGGTTCAGGTCTTGAAACGCGGTACTATGTTTGCAATGCGAGCCGCAAAGTTGTATGACCTTTACCGCAATCACGACAGCCTGGGACAGATTCCCGGACCGGACCGACGCATGTTGGAAAAGACGCTCTTCCGTGCGCCCCTGGAGAAGATCTGGGAGCAAACACGCAGTTACTTTTCGCTCCGCGACCCCGCCCAGATCGAGCGTGGGGAGCGTGATCCGAAGCACAAGATGGCACTGGTCTTCCGCTGGTATCTCGGCCAATCTTCGCAATGGGCCAACGTGGGCGAGCCAGCGCGGAGCGTGGATTACCAGATCTGGTGCGGACCCGCGATGGCGGCTTTTAATGACTGGGTTCGGGGCTCTTTTCTCGAACAGCCGGAGAATCGACGGGTGGTGACGGTGGCGCTCAATATCCTCTTTGGAGCCGCCGTGCTCACTCGCGCCCGGATGCTCAGGGCCCAGGGAGTGACCCTGGCGCCCGGGATGCCACGACTGGCTCCCCTGGATTGCGGTGACATTGAGAAGCGGTCGCAGACTTCTTACCATAGTGAGCCTTGCGCGAACCGTTGACGTCCCAAGGACCATCGCGTCCCCCCCCTGCCCGCAGTGACGCTCGAAAGGGAAATGACTTGACTCAGGCCGATTGCTCGCAACCCGTTCCGGTGGCCATCATCGGAATGGGCTGCATGTTCCCCATGGCCGACGACCTGGCGCGGTTCTGGTCCAATATCCGCAACCGGCTGGATACAATCGCGGATGTTCCGCCCACTCACTGGCGGCCCGACGACTACTGGGACGACGATCCCAAGGCCGCCGATCGAACCTACGCGCGGCGGGGCGGCTTCCTGACCCCGGTCGAATTTCCTCTGCTGGACTTCGGCATTGCTCCCCATGCCGTGGAGGCAACCGATACGACCCAGCTCCTGGGCCTCCTGGTCGCCCGCCAAGCCCTGATCGACGCCGGTTATGGGCCCGATCGCGATTTCAGCCGAGATCGGGTGAGCGTGGTCCTCGGCGTGACCGGGACGCTCGAGCTCGTCATTCCCCTGGGGGCCCGGCTGGGACATCCGATCTGGCGGCGAGCCCTGCGCGCGGAGGGCGTCGATGGCGCGACGGCCGAGAACGTCGTCCGCCGGATCTCCCAGTCCTACGTCGGCTGGCAAGAGAACTCGTTCCCCGGCCTGCTGGGCAACGTGGCCGCCGGCCGGATCGCCAACCGGCTGGACCTGGGCGGCACCAACTGCGTGGTCGACGCCGCCTGCGCCAGCTCACTGGCAGCGGTGAACCTGGCCATGCTCGAGCTGGCCGCCGGCCGCTGCGACATCGCGCTTTCCGGCGGGCTCGATACATTTAATGACATTTTTATGTACATGTGCTTCAGCAAGACGCCGGCCCTTTCGCCCTCCGGAGACGCGCGGCCCTTCGATGCCGCCGCCGACGGGACGGCGCTGGGCGAGGGTCTGGGAATCCTGGTGCTGAAGCGGCTGGACGACGCGCGGCGAGACGGCGACCGGATCTACGCGGTGATCCGGTCGATGGGCAGTTCGAGCGACGGCAGGGGCCAGGCGGTCTATGCGCCCAGCGCCACCGGGCAGGTCAAGGCACTGCGCCAGGCGTACGATCTGGCGGGGGTCTCACCAGGCTCGATCGATCTGGTCGAGGCCCATGGAACGGGGACCCGGGTGGGCGACGCGATCGAGCTGGAGGCCCTGGAGCAGGTGTACAGAAACGCGAATTCGGGCTCGCCCTGGTGCGCCCTGGGCTCGATTAAATCGCAGGTGGGGCACACCAAGGCGGCAGCGGGCGCCGCGGGCCTGATCAAGGCGGCGCTGGCGCTGTATCACAAGGTGTTGCCGCCGACGATCAAGGTCAGCCAGCCCATCGAGCCGCTGGCCTCGGGCAACTCTCCCTTTTATCTGAACACCGAGAGCAAGCCCTGGCTGCCCCGCCGCGGCCATCCCCGCCGGGCCGCGGTCAGCGCCTTCGGCTTCGGGGGCAGCAATTTCCACTGCCTGCTCGAGGAAGCCGGGCCCGAGCCGGACGCGATCGACTGGGGGGGCGACATCCAGATCCTGGCTTACTCTGACGACGACCCGGGCCGGCTCGCCGCCGATTTGCCGCGGTGGACCGGCGAAGTCGCCTGGCAAGATGTGCGGCGGGAAGCGGCTCGCGGCCGGGCCGCGTTTCGCCACCAGCACCGCTACCGTTTGCTCATGGTCGCCCGGCGCGGCAGTACCGAAGCATCCCGGCTGATCGAGGAGGCCGCGGCCCGGTTGAGCACGCTCGCGGCCGGGCACGGAGAATCGCCGGACACGAGGCGGTCGGGCCGGACCGGGATCGTTGCTTCGGAGTCCCGCGCGATCCTGGTCGGTACGGGACCGGCGCGTGGCTCGCTCGCATTGCTATTTCCCGGCCAGGGCTCGCAATCGGTGGGAATGTTCCGCGAACTGGCCTGCCGGTTTCCCAGGATGCAAGCCGCGCTTGGTCTCTGGAACGACGCCGCGGGCCCCGGCGACGGCAGGCTAAGCGACCGGATCTATCCCCCGTCGTGCTTTCGCGAGGACGACCGTCGACGCCAGCACGAGAGTCTGCGCGACACCCGGTTCGCACAACCCGCGATCGGTGCCGTCTCGCTCGGGTTGTTGCACATCCTGGAGGATTTCGGCGTCCGTCCCGCCCTGGTGGGTGGGCACAGCTTCGGCGAGCTGACCGCGCTGTGCGCGGCCGGACGAATCGACGCTCAGACGCTGGCGATGCTCTCGCAGCGGCGCGGGGCCCTGATGGCCGACTGCGCGAGCAGCGGCGACCCGGGAGCCATGCTCGCGGTGTTCGCGCCGATCGATCAGGTGGCAAGTTTGATCCACCAGCACGAGCTGGACGTCGTGATCGCCAACAAAAACGCGCCGGGGCAGTATGTGCTCTCCGGACCGATCGCCGAGATCGAGCGGGCCGCCGGGCTATTCGGCGGCGAGCGCATCAATTCGAGCGCGCTTGCAGTGTCGGCGGCTTTCCACAGCCGGTTCGTGGCCTGCGCACAGGCGGGGTTCCGGGAAAGCCTGGCCGCGGTGGATCTGAAGCCCGGCACCATGCCGGTCTTTGCCAATACCACGGGATCGCTTTATCCCGACGACGCCGAGAGCGCCAGGGAATTGCTGGCGGGTCAGCTTTCCCAGCCGGTCGAGTTCGTTGCCCAGATCGAGGCGATGTACCGGATGGAGGCCCGAACCTTCCTCGAAGTCGGCCCAGGCGCCAGGTTGACGGGACTGGTACGATCGATCCTCGACGGCCGGGAACATCAAGCGATCGCGGTCGATGCGTCCCCGAGCGAAGATGATGGCGACAACCTGGCCGGCCTGGCCCTGGCCCTCGCGAACCTCTCGGCCCTCGGCTATCCTGTCGATTTGGAGCGGTGGGATGACGGCTACCAGGTGCCTGCCTCCACCCGCAAGCACCTGACGGTCAAGGTCTGCGGCGCCCACCCGGCGCCAGCTCGTGTCCGCGACCACATTCCCGATCGCAAGCCTGAAGGTGGGCTGGATGACGTCGCGAACCTACCAACGATCGCCCAGCGGGCGCGAACGTCGACGCTTGCTCCGAAACCCCGAATAGCGACACCCACGGCGGAGGTATGGAACTCTCAGGGCAGCCACAACGGCGGTGAAAACGATTTTCTCGAGCGGACCATGAATCCTCCCGAGCATGACCATCACTCCGACAGCAACGGCCGGGCATCCTCCTTGGCTTCTGGTTCGCGGCCCGCGGTCCCAGACCTGGCGCCCGAGGCGCCCGGCGCGGCCATTCCGTTGGTTCCACCGTCGAACCATGCCGATCTGGCCCAGGCGATCCGCCAGACCCAGGAGAACCTGGTTGCCTTGCAGCGGCTGGCAGAGCAGACCGCGCAGCTCCACCGCCAGTTTCTCGAGGGGCAGGCCGCGACGCAGCACACGTTCCAGTCGCTGCTGGAGCACCAGCAACGGCTTACATCGGCAGTCCTCGAGCGAGGCGGCCGACAGGAGGGCAGCCCGCAAGAACCCCTGCCGCTGGCCGTGATGCCCAGCCGGATCGCTCCGGTTTCCGCGCCTCCGCGGGCACCCATTTCTGACGATCTCCCGCCCGAAGCGGTCAATGGTTCGGCCTCCTTTCCGGTTCCTGCCCCGGCAACCCCAGCCCCAGCCGTGGCCGAGATCTTGCTGCAAGTCATGGCGGAGAAGACGGGGTACCCGGTGGAGATGCTCGATCTGGACATGCAGCTCGACGACGACCTGGGGATCGACTCGATCAAGCGGGTGGAGATCCTCTCGGCGCTGCAAGACCGGCTGCCAGAGGCCCCGGCGGTCAAACCCGAGCATCTGGGCGCGCTGCGGACCCTCCGCCAGATCGCCGACTTTCTCGGTCAGCAGCCGACGGGTCAGGAAACCGCCTGGCCGCGGACCGGCGCCACGGTTCCAGCCGGCCGCAACGGCGACCTTCATCGCCCTGCGGCCACGTGTTCAGCCTCGGCCCCTGCCGTGGTCGTGGCCGAGGTTCTGCTGCAAATCGTGGCGGAGAAGACGGGATACCCGGTGGAGATGCTCGAGCTGGACATGCAGCTCGACGACGATCTGGGGATCGACTCGATCAAGCGGGTGGAGATCCTCTCGGCGCTGCAAGACCGGCTACCAGAGGCCCCGGCGGTCAAGCCCGAGCACCTCGGCTCGCTGCGGACTCTCCGCCAGATCATCGACTTCCTCGGTCATGAGCCGGGCTTGCCAGAGCGTGAAACGCAAGTCGAGTGCAGAAGCGTCCTGGTAGAGCCAGAGGCGGCTGCCGAGCTCCCACTCGCTTCCATCAAGGGTCTCGAGCCCTTGCCCACTGTCGCTGCCGCGGGCGAGGGCGCGCTTGAGCGTCTGGTGCCCCGCGCGATTCCGCTCGCGGCACCGGACCGGCGAGAGGCGGCGGCAATCGCGGCGGGGAGTGAGATCTGGTTGGTCGGCGACGGCTCGCCGCTGGCCGATGCGATCCGCCAACGGTTGATCGGGCGGGGACATCACGTCCGGCTGATCGGACTGGAAGAATCGAATCCTCCGGAACCGGGTGAGCACGTCGCGGGGCTGATCCTCCTGGCCCCGACCACGGGCCAGCCGACGGCCTTTGTGAAGAACGCGTTTCGCCTGGTTCGCACTGCCGGCCCGTCGCTTCGCTTGCATGGGGCCCGCGGTGGTTCGGCGCTGCTGACGGTTTCCCGGATGGACGGGGCGTTCGGCCTGGGCGGCCTGGCCGACGAGATCGATCCCAGCTCCGGCGCCCTGGCCGGGCTATTGAAGACCGCGCGGCAGGAATGGCCCGAAGTTCATTGCAAGGCCGTCGATCTCGACGCCGCTTACAAGACGCTCGAATCCGCGGCCGAACGGATCGTCGAAGAGATGCTGCGCCGCGGCCCCGCCGAGGTAGGTTTGACGGAATCCGCCACCAATCAGGTCGAGCTTGTGGCTCTTCCCGCCCACCCCGTTCCGGGGGCCCGGCCGGATCGTCGCCAAGATCCTTTGCTTCGCGCCGGCGAGGTGGTCGTCATCAGCGGAGGCGCGCGGGGTATCACGGCCGAGGTCGCCCTTGGGCTTGCCGCGTCCTCTCGGCCCCGCCTTGTCCTTTTGGGTCGCACGCCGGAACCGGACGCGGAACCGGCCTGGCTGGCTCCGCTGGAGACCGACGCCGCGATCCGGCGGGCCATCCGCGACCACGCCGACCAGCCCTGCTCGCCACAGGCCCTCAGTGAGCAGCTCCGGCTGATCCAATCCCAGCGCGAGATCAGGCGCAATCTCCAACGGATCGCTGCTGCCGGCGCCGACGTCACCTATCACGCCATCGACGTGCGGAATCGAAATGCCGTGAAGGACTTGCTGGAAGGGGTCTGCGGGAGGTCGGGGCCGGTCCGTGGTCTGATCCACGGCGCCGGCGTACTTGCCGACCGGCGGATCGAGGACCAGACCGATGCCCAGTTCGCTCACGTTTTCGACACGAAGGTCGAGGGGCTGCTGTCACTCTTTGACGCGATCGATCCGCGGCAGCTTCAATTCCTCGCCCTCTTCTCGTCGTCCACCGCCCGCTACGGCCGGGTTGGCCAGGCGGCCTATGCGGCGGCCAACGAATGGTTGAACAAGTGGGCCCAGAGAATGGCGCGGCGGCTTTCCGCCTGTCGAGTCGTGGCGTTCAACTGGGGACCATGGGACGGCGGCATGGTGACCGGCGCGCTGAAGCCGATGTTTGAGCGCGAGGGTCTGGGGCTGATTGCGCCGGCGGACGGAGCCCGGCTGCTCGTGAATGAGATCCACTCGAGCGGCAATTGCCCGGTCGAGGTCGTGGTCCTGGCCAGTCCGCGGTCTCACCGATCCAATGGAAAGATGGAGCCGGTGTTTGAGCGGCGGATCGACCTGGGTTCGTTGCCGGTGATCCGGTCGCACGTGATCGACGGTCATGCCGTGCTCCCCATGGCCTTGATTCTCGAATGGCTGGCCGAGGGCGCGCTGCACCGTCATCCCGGCCTGGTGGCTCAGGCTGTGGAAAACCTCAGGCTGTTCAAGGGGGTCGTACTGCGGGACCACCGCCCCTCAGCCGTCTCGATCCGGGTGGGCAAGGGGCAGCGACGGGGCGAATCGTTCGTCGTTCCGGTCGAGATGCGCGGCGTTCTGGAGAGCGGGCGCGAGGTCACGCACGCCCGGGGCGAGGTGATCGTCGCTGACCGGCACAGTCCGGGAGAACGGCTGGTCGCCGAAGCCGAATTGCTCCCGCTGGCAGTCGATCGCGAGGAGATCTATCGCGGCGTGCTCTTCCACGGCCCGGCGATGCAGGCCATCCAGCAGGTCGAGGGCTGCGACGACCAGACCATCGCGGCCTGGGTCTCGACGTCGCCTCCGCCCGCCTCGTGGATGGAGCGGCCCTTCCGCCAGACCTGGCTGACCGATCCACTGGCCATCGACGCGGCATTTCAACTGCTTGTGCTCTGGACCCGTAAGCGGCTGGGGTCGAGCTCGCTGCCGACGGGCGTGGGCGCCTATCGCCAGTTCCGCAAGGCGTTTCCGGCCGAGGGTGTGCGCGTGCTCGCCGCTGTCCGCCAGCACAGCGGCCATCGGGCCGTGGCCGACATCGAGTTCCTCGATTCGCAGGCACACCCCGTGGCCCGCATCGAATCCTACGAGTGCGTGATCGACGCCTCGCTCAACCAGGCGTTTCGCCGCAACCGTTTGTCTCAGCTCGAAATCGCTTCGAGCTGATCGAGCCAGGGCCGTCATGAGCAAGCCAGAGGACGAAGCAGTCGCCATCGTGGGCTACGGGGGAGTCTTCCCCGGCGCCGGCGACCCGGAGGGTCTCTGGGCGAACATCGTCGAGGCCGTCGATGCGACCACCGAGGTGCCCCCGGGGCGCTGGCTGCTCGCTCCGGCTCAGGCGTTCGACCCCCGGGGCCCCCAGCCGGACAAGGTTTATGCCACGCGCGGAGGATTCGTCGGCGACGTCGCGCTCGACCTCGCGGGGTTGAACCTTGACCCGGCGCTTGTATGTCGGCTCGATCCCGTGTTTCACCTAGCCCTTCATGCGGCGCATACGGCCTGGAAATCGAGCCGGACTGAGTCGCTCGATCGGGACCGCGTCGGGGTCATTTTCGGCAACATCGTCCTGCCCACGGAGGGGTCGTCGTCGTTCTCGCGAGCGGTTCTCGGCAGGTTCATCGAGGAGGACCTGGGCATCACGGCCCCTCCCGGCGAGGCAACGGAGCCCCTGAACGCGTTTCCCGCCGGGCTTCCCGCGGCGCTCGTGGCCCAGGCGCTGGGGCTGCGGGGGACGCAATTCACCTTGGACGCGGCGTGTGCCTCGTCGCTGTATGCGCTCAAGCTGGCCGTCGATGAGCTGCGGTCGGGCCGCGCCGACGCCATGATTGCCGGCGGCGTTTCACGCCCCGACCCGCTCTACACTCAGATGGGTTTTTCTCAGCTCCTGGCGCTCTCTGCCCGGGGCAAGCCGGCGCCATTTGACGTCAAGGCAGACGGCCTGGTCGTCGGTGATGGAGCCGGGCTCTTCGTGCTCAAGCGCTTGAGCGACGCGGTGCGGCAAGGCGATGCGATCCACGCGGTGATTCGCGGCATCGGGCTGTCCAACGACATCCACGGCGACCTGCTGGCTCCTAGCTCCGAAGGCCAGCTTCGCGCCATGCAAGCAGCCTACCAGCAGGCAGGCTGGAGCCCGAGGGACGTTGACCTGATCGAATGCCACGCCACCGGCACACCGGTCGGCGACGCCGTCGAGGTGGATAGCCTGAAACGGCTCTGGGGCGATCGCGGCTCGGGCTGGTCGCCAGGCCAGTGCACGATTGGCTCGGTCAAATCGAATGTCGGCCACATGCTGACCGCGGCCGGCGCGGCCGGGCTGGTCAAGGTCTTGCTGGCCTTCAAGCACGAAACGCTGCCCCCGACCGCGAACCAGACCCAGCCTTCGCCGCGGCTGCAGCTTGAGGGCAGCCCGTTCCGCATCCTCACCAACGCGCAGCCCTGGCCGCACCGCGATCCCGCCCGCCCGCGCCGCGCTGCGCTTTCCGGCTTCGGCTTCGGTGGAATCAACGCGCACGTGTTGATCGAGGAGTGGCCCACGCGGCTTCAGCGCAAGCCAGGACCCGAGTCAGAGTCAGAGTCAGCGCCGCAATCGTCGGCGATCGCGTCGCACCCAGCGCGGCCCGCCCGGCCGCCTCGACCGGTGGCCATCGTCGGCATGGCGGCTCATTTCGGACCGTTTGCCGGCCTGCGGGCCGTTCAGGAACAGGTCCTCTCGGGCGAGACTGGCGGCGAGCCGGTTCCACCCAGGCGCTGGTGGGGTGCCGCGGGAAATGGAAGAGCTGAAAGCGGGGAGCTCGCGCCCGGCCCCTTCCCGGGCTATTACCTGGATGCCGTTCGCTTGCGGGTTGACCAGTTTCGCATTCCCCCGCGCGAGCTCCAGGAGATGTTGCCCCAGCAGTCGCTGATGCTCATGGTCGCGGCCGAGGCCCTCACGGACGCCCGGTGGAGTCGTGGTCGCGGCGGCAGGACAGGCGTCGTGATCGGCCTGGGGCTGGACCAGAACACCAATAACTATCAGCTTCGCTGGTGGCTCGCCGATCAGGCCCCCATCTGGAACCGGAAACTCGACCTGGGCCTTTCCGAGGCAGAGCTGGAGGACTGGATCGATGCGCTGCGGCAAGCGGTCGGTCCGCCGCTCACCGCGAACCGGACGATGGGCTCGCTGGGTGGGTTGGTGGCCAGCCGGATTGCCCGCGAGTTCCGGATCGGCGGACCGAGCTTTTCGGTCGCCTGCGACGAGACATCGGGAACACAGGCGCTGCAGATCGCAGCGGGCTGGCTGGAGCGGGAAGAGCTCGATGCGGCCATCGTCGGTGCGGTCGATCTGGCGGGAGACATGCGCGCCGTGCTCGCGGCGAACCAGGTGGCCGGGCCTGCCCCACCGGGTGAGGGCGCGGCCGCCCTGGTTCTGAAGCGCCTGGACGACGCTCTGCGCGATGGCGACCGCGTCTATGCCATCGTCCACGACGCCAAAGCGGTCACCTGCCGATCGATCGGGCCGGCCGATCTGGACGACGCGACCCTCTCGTCGCACGGGGCCATAGGCTCGGTGCAGTCGGCGATTGGCCGTCCCGGGGCGGCGACCGGGCTGGCCGCGGTCGTCAGGGCGGCGCTTTGCCTCTACCAGCAGATCATTCCGGGCCATCGGCAAGACGCGCGCGACCGGGGCGCGCCGCAATTCTGGCTCAGGAACCGTGCCGAGGGGCCGCGCCGTGCCGAGGTCCGTACGTTCGGGCTGGGCGGCACGTGCCACACCTTGATTCTCGAGGCCGTCGAGGATGCGGTGCAGCCCCGTGGAGTGGTCGAGATCGAGCGTGCCCAGCCGCTGGGCGCCCGCCGGCTCGCTGTCGGCCTGCGCCCTGACGACCACGACCGGCCCGCGGAGTCCGACCGTCTGATTACTATCGATCTGGGCCCGAAGCCCCCGGAGCTACCGCTTCGACCAACCCGGCGGCAAGACGCCCCGGCCATCAATCCCAGAAGCGAAATCGTCAAGCCGGTGCCCGTGCCCGTGCAGGCGCCCGTGCCCGGCATGTCCCCATTGATCGGTCAACTGCTGGGAGCCGAGGTCGCCACGGCCAGCGCCCACGAGGCGTTTCTCAGGGTCTCACATCGCTACGGTGCGCTGATCGGCAGGAATCTCGAGTACCAGCTCGGCCTGATCGAGGCTCTCTCGAGCGGAGTTCCCGCGGATTCCGCTGCCTCGTTGTCGCAGCGGCACGCTCAGGTGGCCCTTGACCGCGCACAGTGCCTGGAGTTTGCCATCGGCTCGATTGCCGCGGTGCTGGGAAACGAGTACGCCACGATCGACGGCCATCCCACGCGGGTGCGGCTCCCCGACGAGCCGCTCATGCTGGTAGACCGGATCGTGACGATCGAGGGCGAGCCGCGGTCGCTTTCGAGCGGTCGGGTCGTCACCGAGCACGACATCCTTGCCGGCGACTGGTACCTCGACGCCGGCAGAATCCCGCCCTCCATCGCGATCGAGTCGGGTCAGGCGGACCTGTTCCTCTCCGGCTATCTGGGCATCGACTTCGTCACCAAGGGGCTGGCGGTTTACCGTCTGCTCGACGCGACCGTCACCTTCCACCGCGGACTGCCCGGCCCGGGCGAATCGATCCGCTACGACATCAAGATCACGCGGTTTTTCCGTCAGGGCGATACGCACCTCTTCCGCTTTGAGTTCGACGGGACCGTCGGGGGTGAACCGCTCTTGACCATGCGCGACGGCTGCGCGGGGTTCTTTTCGGCCGCGGAACTGGCCGCGGGCAAGGGCATCGTTCCTCGGCCCCTTGATTCGAGGCATCGCGCGGGAGTGAAGCCGCCCGACTGGACCGACTTTGTGCCTGTCGCGCGCCTGTCGCTTGATGAACGTCAGGTCGAGGCCCTCCGCCGAGGTGACCTGGCCGCCGGGTTTGGTCCGCCGTTCGACAAGCTTGACCTGGCCGACCCTCTTCCCTTACCCGGCGGCCGGATGACCCTGGTGCATCGAGTCGAGACCCTGGATCTGGGCGGAGGCCGTTTTGGCCTGGGAGTGATTCGCGCCGAGGCGGATATTCACCCCGGCGACTGGTTCATGGTCTGCCATTTCGTCGACGACCACGTCATGCCCGGCACCTTGATGTATGAATGCTGCTTGCACGCGCTGCGCATCTTCCTGATGCGTCTCGGATGGGTCGGCGCCAGCGGCCAGGTCGCCTTCGAGCCGCTGCCGGGCGTGGCCAACCGGCTGCGGTGTCGTGGGCAGGTGATCGAATCGACCCGGAAGGTCGTTTACGAGGTCGTCATCAAGGAGCTGGGCTACGGTCCGGAGCCTTTCGCCATCGCCGATGCGCTCATGTACGCCAACGGCAAGCCGATCGTCGAGATCACCGACATGGCGCTGCGGCTGGTGGGCACGAACCGGCAAGGGCTCGAACAGCTCTGGCTGCGGTGTCACGAATCCGGATCGCGATCCAGGGCGGCGTCGGTCGTGAGTTCATCGGGCCATCCGGGCGCCCTAGAGCGCGGGTCGAGGATCCTCTACGGCAAGGAGCAGATTCTGGCGTTCGCGACGGGCAAGCCCTCGGAGGGATTTGGCGATCGCTACCGGGAGTTCGACGACGGCCGGTTCATCGCCCGGCTTCCCCGACCTCCCTACCAGTTCCTGGACCGGATTGTCGGCCTGGAAGGCGAGCCCTGGACGATGGCCGCGGGAACCTCGGCCGAGGCGGAATACGACATCCCGCACGATGCCTGGTACTTCGAGGCAGATCGCCAAGAGCGCGTTCCTTACGCAGTCTTGCTGGAGGCGGCGCTCCAGGCGTGCGGCTGGGTATCGGCCTACATGGGCTCGGCCTTGGCCAGTAGCCAGCCGCTCAAGTTCCGCAACCTGGGAGGGACCGCTTGCCAGCACGCCCTCGTTGGCCCGCGGTCGGGCACCTTGCGGACGGAGGTCAAGGCCACCCAGGTCACGCGGTCGGCCGGCATGATCATCCAGCACTACGAGTTCTCGATCCGCTGCCACGGGTCGCTGGTGTTCGACGGCGCAACGTATTTCGGTTTCTTCCACCCCGAAGCGCTGGCCGAGCAAGTCGGGATCCGCGATGCGTCGCCGTACGTGCTGACCGTGGCGGAGCTCTCTGATGCGCGATCGTTCCCGCTGCCGGATCGTTCCCCTTTCCCCGACCGGCGGTGGCGAATGGTCGAACGGATCGATGCCCTGGTCGAGCACGGCGGCCCGCATGGTCTGGGCGCGATCTCGGGGTCGGCCCAGGTGGACGCGGAGGCTTGGTTCTTTCAGGCGCATTTCCTGGGTGATCCGGTCTGGCCGGGATCATTGGGGTTGGAATCCTTTCTTCAACTCCTTAAAGTCGTTGCAATCGAGCGTTGGGGTTGCGGCGAGGACGCGACGTTCGACTCGCCGGGCCTGGCGCACCCCCACACCTGGGTCTATCGCGGGCAGGTACTCTCCTCCAGCCGGCAGGTCACGACCCAGGCGGTGATCACTGCCCGCGACGACGAGCGGCGGTGGCTGAAGGCGGACGGTTATCTTCTGGTTGACGGCAAAGTCATCTATCAGATGAACGATTTCACCCTCCGGCTGGACACGCGCGGAACGCCAGCCCGCGGGACTTGACTTCCTTGGGCTGAACAGTGTCGAATGAAGTATTCGAAGGTATATCTCGAAGCGTTTGGTTACGAGATCGCGCCGGTTGTGGTGTCGTCAGCCGAGCTGGAAGCTCGGCTCGAGCCGGTTTATGAGGCGCTTCACCTCAGTCCAGGGCAACTGGAAGGCCTGACGGGGATTTTCGAGCGGCGCTGGTGGGAAGAGGGATACCGGCTGTCCGAGGGAGCCACCCTGGCGGCCCGCCGCGCGCTGGAGATCGCGGACGTTCTCCCCGAGCAGGTGGGCGCCCTGATCTACGGCGGCGTCTGCCGCGAATTTTTCGAGCCGGCCACGGCCTGCCGGATTGCCGCTGACCTGGGAATCGGCCCCGACGCCACCGTCTATGACATCAGCAACGCTTGCCTCGGGGTGCTCAACGGGATCATCGAAATCGCCAACCGGATCGAGCTCGGGCAGATCCGCTCTGGCCTGGTGGTCGCAAGCGAGACCGCCCGCGAGATCAACGACATCATGATCGAGCGGATGTGCCAGGATCGAAGCATGGATTTCTTCAAGCGATCGCTGGCCACGCTCACCGGCGGTTCAGGTGCGGTCGCCGTGCTCCTTTCCGACGGGTCGTTTTCCCGCGATCGCCGGCGCCGGCTGGTGGGCGGAGCGACCCAGACAGCACCCCAGTTTCATGGCCTTTGCCGCTGGGGTATCGAGGCGTTCAAACCGCTCTCCGCGCACCACTTTCTGCAGTTCACCTCGACCGACTCGGCCGCGGTGCTCACCCACGGCGTCGAGCTGGGAATCCGCACCTGGCACGCCTTCCTGCGCAAGCTTGGCTGGGTCAAGGGTCAGATCGACAAGGTGATCTGCCACCAGGTCGGCGCGTCGCATCGTGACACCATACTGGGGTCATTGGGTATCGCGGTCGACAAGGATTATTCGACATTCCCTTACCTCGGCAACATCGGCACGGTATCGCTTCCCCTGACCGCGGCCCTGGCCGAGGATCGTGAGGTCTTGCGGCCCGGCGACCGGGTGGCCTTCCTGGGCATCGGCAGCGGGCTCAACTGCCTGATGCTGGGCGTGGACTGGTAACGTGAAGCTGAACCACACCCCACGCCCTCGCCACGGTTCGTCGCCGGAGCTCGACGCCTTTCTCGCTGCCCATCCCGGCCGCGATCTCGACCGTTCGGGCCTGAACCTCCATTACCTGGACGAGGGCCAGGGCGAGCCGGTGGTCATGGTCCACGGCAACCCGACCTGGTCGTTTTACTATCGGCGGCTGGTCGAACGGCTCAGCCCCGCCTATCGGACCGTCGTTCCCGACCACATTGGCTGCGGGTATTCCGACAAGCCCGACGACGCGCGCTATGCCTACACGCTGGCCAGCCGGGTCGATGACCTTGAGGCCTTGCTCGATTATCTGGGGATCGACCGCAACGTCACGCTGGTCATGCACGACTGGGGGGGAATGATCGGCATGACCTACGCCGCCCGCCATCCTGAGCGCATCGCCCGGCTCGTGGTCATGAACACGGCGGCCTTCCACATGCCACAGGCCAAGTCGCTACCCTGGGCTCTCGGGGTCTGCCGTGACACGCCGATCGGCTCGTGGGTGGTCCGCGGCCTGAACGCCTTCGCCCGCGGCACGGCCGTGATCGGCTGCACCAGGAAAAGGCTCCCCCGCGCCGTGCGCGCAGCCTACGTGGCTCCCTACGATTCCTGGGCGCACCGGATCGCGATCCACCGGTTCGTTCAGGACATCCCGCTGC
>JAFAHT010000307.1 GCA_019237095.1 Planctomycetaceae bacterium | reverse complement strand
TCAGACGGCAGTCAAACGCCGGCCCGCGTGAGCACCCGCTTCACCTGGTTGTGGTTCCAGGCTGCGCCGGTTCTCGTGGTTGACCCTACGCCGTTCAGGCAGCCGGCAATCTGCCGGTAGCTCAAACCGGCCTCCTGCCACCTCTTCATCTCGGACAGCAGAGCGGCGTCGGCGGTCCGCGCTTTCGCCCGAGTTGCCTCTGTCCCCCTCCTGGCCGCATCGGATGTCAGGTTCGCGGGCGTTCCAAGCTTCCCGCCCCTGGCCTTGTAGGCTGCCAGCGCCGCCTTGGTCCGGTCGCTGATGCGCCTGGCTTCGTCCTCGGCCACTGCCGCCAAGATGTAGGGTAGGCGGCCGGCGAGGTGCGTCTTATGCCGGGTTCGTGAGCCCGTGATGCGTCGGCAGTGACGGGCAACCGGCGGCGCCCTTTTCCATCCGCGCCGGGTAAGGAGATGGCGTTGCCGCCACCCCCTCCCCTAAGAACTGCACGTGAATGTTTCCATTCATGCAGCTCAAGCCTCTCGAACGCCCTTCGCAGGACGCGGCTTTCCCACATCTAACCCTTGGCTATGGATCTGTTGATGGCAGTTCGGATGCACCAGCAGGCGGTTCTCGATCGTATCCTTGCCCCCATGGGTGCGCCACACGATATGGTGGTTGTGCCACCCCGTCGCCGTGGTGATCTTCTGGTTGCAAACCGGACAGATACCGCCTTGCTCCTTCCAGAGCAGCCGCAGTGTCCATCGGCCCACCAAGGTCCCGGCCATCTTCACGCCCAGACGTTCCTCGAAGTACGGTTCCCAGGCGGGGTCGTAAGGATTCGCTTCCCCTTGGACCTTGGTATGTCGCTGGATCGGCATACTTGAAGCGGCGAGGAGCCGGACCGGTTGGATGACCTCCTCCCGGCCGGCGACCGTGCCATGAAAGACCCAATGCCGTCGGTCGATGGTCTCGAAGTATCGGTCTTTGGTCCATCGTCTGGGCTTCTTGGGGTGCCTCCGTTTGGCCCACTGCCACAACGCACGAAAGATCGCATGGTCCACTCGTGAGAAGGTCCGCTTGCTGGCCACGTGACGATGATAGTTCGCCCAACCTCGGATGACCGGGTTGAGGTTCACGATCAGATGTCCGGCGGTGACATGCTTGCTCGCCTTGATGATCCCCCGAACTTTCTCCAGGAACGTCGCGACATTCTTCCGTGATGGCTTCACCAGGATGGTGCCGCCGTAAGCACGGACGTTCTGTCCGAGGAAGTCGAAGCCGTCTTCGATCCGCGTGATGTGGGTCTTCTCGGCGGAGAGTTCCAATCCCCGCTCTCTCAAGAACGATTCCACCAGCGGCTTCACCTCTTGCTCCAGGAGTTCCTTGGAACTCCCGGTGATGATGAAGTCATCCGCGTATCGGACCAGGTTGACTTTGGCTTTCCGGCTCAGGGCCGATGCTTTCGGGTAGCGTCCCCGTAGCTCCCGTTCCAGGCCGTCCAGCGCCATGTTCGCCAACACTGGTGAACATATGCCACCCTGAGGTGTTCCCTCTTCGGTAGCATAGAGGACGTGCTTCTCCATGAACCCGGCTTTCAGCCACTTCTGGAGGATGGTTTGACACATCGGGATCTGAGCCATCAACCATTCATGGCTGATCCTATCGAAGCACGACTTGATGTCCCCCTCGAAGATCCAGCGGGCACCGCCCCGGTTACTCAGGACGATGTGGCACTGAGCGATGGCGTCTGCCGTCGCTCGTTCCTTCCGGAACCCGTACGAGTTCGGGTCGGCCGTCGTCTCCGCGATGGGATCGAGCGCTTGCAGGTAGAGCGCCTGCATCGCCCGATCTCTCATCGTGGGGATGCCCCAAGTACACTACCACCTCATCCCCATCGCCTTCGGGATTCGTCACCATCACCCATCCGCATCATCCCCTTCGGGGTCAGCGCGTCGAGATCGTTCGCCTTCGCCGAGGGAACGATCCTGACCTGATTGTCGTGCTCCCCGACGGGCGCCACGCCGCGATCGCCCTGAGCAGCACGGACTACGCTTCACCTCTGGAGAGTCCGCCCACCATGGGAGCCGAGCACCTGCTCGACCTCGATGGTTTGCGTCAGGTCATCAAGCTGCTCGATCGTCTGGCCCAACCGGGGCGCGCCACTTCGACCAGTGGCGATCGCGTCGGGACGAAACCGTCCCAACCGCGGTAGCATCACCTCACCAGACCCACACAGCGGGTCCCTGGATTAAGGAGATGCTTCTATG
>JAFAHT010000039.1 GCA_019237095.1 Planctomycetaceae bacterium | reverse complement strand
CGTGCCCTGCTTGCAGCCGGCGGTCTGGGACTTGCCGGTCTGGCTGCTCTGCGGACGGGGGCGCCGGGACTCGATGAAAGGCGACTTTTCTATCCGCCCTTCCGCGACTTCTACCTCGGCTGGCTGGACCTGGAGGGCCGTTCGGGGCCCTCAGGCGCTCGTCTGGCCTACGCCGGAACGAATATCCCCTATTACCTGTTCGGAACCGGTCTGCGGAACGAGGTCCGCTACGTGAACGTCGATGCCCACCCCGGTTGGCTCATGCACGACTACCACAGAGCCGCGCTTGACCGGAAAGAGCCGACCTGGCCCAATTCGCGACCGGGCTGGGACCGGGCTCACCCGAACTTCCAGGCCTGGCTATCCAACCTCAAGACCCAGCAAATTCAGCTTCTGGTCGTGACCCGAGCAAATCCCGGCGAGGGACCGCACAATGTCGCCGACTCGGAAGGATTCCCCATAGAACGGCTGTGGGCCGATTCGCACCCCGAACTCTTCGAGCCGCTCTATGGACCCAAGCAGAAAGATCTCTTCTTTCGGCTCTACCGGTTGCGCGGCTCGTCCTGAACGTGCCGCGAGTACCTCTTCGTGCCGCGCGGCACGATCCATTTTTCTCCAAGAAATCCGCACGGATTGCCGCGCGAGAAAGCACAGATATTTTGAGAGAGCGAACTTCGGGTGAAGCCGGGCAGCCGCTGACGCCCACCACATCGATGATCTCACACCTGGGAGAACCAAGGGATGCGATTAACCCTCAGAACACTTCTCGCCTGGCTCGAAGACACACTTCCCCCCATCGAAGTCCGCGAGATCGGAAGACAAGTCTCCGAAAGCGCTTATGCCCAGGAACTGGTGGAGCGAATCTATCGCGTGACGCGCCAGCGGCGGTTGACGGTTCCGGGCACGTCAGGCCCCGAGGGTACCGATCCCAATATCGTCGCCAGCTACGTCGACAATGATCTCGATGCCGAACAGGTCGGGGAGTATGAAAAGAAGTGCCTGAGCTCGGACGTCAACCTCGCGGAAGCTGCCTGCGTGCATCAGATTCTCAGCCTGCTCGGTCAGAAGGTTCATGTTCCCGTCGAGGCCAAGACCCGGATGTACCAGCTCGTCAAGGGGCGGGAATCGACTCCCGTGGCTCGTGGTGACGAGGTCAAGCCGGCGGTTCGTGCGCCTGTCACTGAGCCAATCCAGCCCTGGGTCGCGCCTGCGCCCCCGGCCCGACATTGGCTGGAGCGGTTTGGCCCCGTCGCCGGCTGCCTGGTCCTGGTTGCCCTCCTGAGCTGGTCGGCCTATCAGAGCCTGACACCACCGCTGGCCCTGACGCCGTCCTCCGGGGTTCCTCAGCAGCCCGCGGCAGGAGCCGCCCCGGGCGCCGAGGGCTCCGCCGAGCCAGTCGCGACGAATCTCCCCGCTGGGAACTCGCAGCCCGTGGCCGCGGAAGCCATCGCCGGGACAGCCGCCGGAGATTCCAAAGACGCGACTGGCGCCGTGAAAGAGGCCGAGCCCGAGGCGACCACGGGCTCGGCAGCAGCATCATCGAAGACGGCGGACAACTCCGGCAAGCCCAAGAATGAGCCAGGGGCAACCCCGCCGGCCCGTGCCGTTCCGGCCGGCTCGGTCGGCGTCGTTGATCAAGTCGATGGCCTCCTGCTTCGCTTCCACGCCGAGAAGCGAGAATGGGAACGGATCGCCGAGGGAACGTCGCTGAGCACATCGGACCGCCTGGTCTGCCTGGAGCCCTTCCGGGCTCGGATCGTCGTTGCCAGGACACCCATCACGCTGATCGGTGAAACTCAGGTGGTTTTGACGAACAAGACCGCGGCGGAAACGCCCGCCTTCGAGCTGGCCGATGGCCGGGCCCTGATCGAAGGCTCCGCCCCGTCGGGAAGCTTGAAGATCGGTTTCGCCGGACTGACGGTGACCATCGACCGCCCATCGCACGGCTCCGTGGGACTCGAACGGATCAGCCTGTGGCATTACGGTGAGCCGGCAACCCAGCTTTCCCCGCTGACCATCCATGCACTGGACGGTGAGCTCAGTCTTGCTCTGGATGGGACCAAGGAAACGCTAGCTGGCCCCGGCACGCTCGTCGCGGATTCCGGCGGCCGGTTTCAGTCCGGAACCAAGAAAGATCTGCCGGCCTGGATGACCGAAGCCGAGCCATCACTCAAGGACCGGAAGCTGGGCGAGCAGTTACTCGAGCAATTCTCCAAGGACCGCCCGGTGCTGACCGACACCGTACTGGCCACCGAGAGCGATTCGCCCGTTACCAAGAAGCTGGCGATCTTCGCGGTCAAGGCGCTGGGAGATCTCTCCTTTCTGACTCCCATCCTGTCCCGCGCGGGCGACCGTAGCGCCCGCCAGAGCACAGCCGCGGCGCTCCGCGCTTACTTGTCCAGGGGCCCCTTGGCCGGTAAGCAGGTACGAGCGAGTCTCGGGGAAGAATTCGGCGACCAGACCGGCCAGGTCGTCGAGAGACTGCTGATCGGTTATTCTCCTGACGAGGCCGCGCGGAAGGAAACGCACCAGCGATTGGTCGAGCTGCTTTCGCCGCGCGATCAATCACTGGCCGTGCGCGAGCTCGCGCTGGACAATCTGAAGAACATCACCGGTCGTGACGATCAGGGCTATAATCCCGAAAACCCGGATGAAAAGGGTTACAACGCGTGGAAGTCGCTTCTGAACAAGGATGAAATCAAACCGGCTCCAAAGCGAAAGGCCGCCGATTGACGGGCCTGAGAGCAACCGCACCAGGCGGGCTGGTGGTTCCGCCCCGGACCAGTCAGAGCAATTGTCGAGGGAAGTTTTCCGCGTGCGTGCTCCACGATTCGGCTGGAGCACGCACGCGTCGTCGTTGCGGTCGTTGGATATGGCCCGCCGTTCATGGTATGATTCAGTGCGGCCCTGGAGATCTTTCGCCTATCTCTCCCAGGTTTCCATGAGTAGCTCGGCGCCGCTGTCTGCTCACGGGGATATGCGGCTTCGGGTCTGGCCCGTCGGATTCTTGCATAGGGTTTCGCACCTTGAACCGCAGCGCATTGCTCATCGCAGGAATGGGAGCGATCCTCCTCTCCCCGGGGATGGGGGCACGCGCGCAGTCACCAGCGGATGACCATACGCAATCCCAGATGACTCCCCGTCCTGGCGGTTTGCCCCGCGAGGTGATCATCCTCAACAAAGGCAGCGACATCGGCGAGTTCTGGAAGAAACTCAAGCAGCCTGATCTGATTCTCATCAAACCCGACACAGCCAGCAGTTCACCGGCAGCCGCGATCCCGGCGGCAACCAGCTCGCGTCCCCGCGATCATGTGGTCAATGCGGTAAAGATCCGCGGTCGGGTCGATGACGACCTGGCCGATCTCGAGCTCGAAATCGACCTGAGCCTTCTGGCGCCGGGAGAGGCCTGGGTTCCGCTCGGAATCGACAGCCCGATCATAGGCTTCGCGCGCGAGGGCGAAAAAGAGCTGGAATTGCGCAGCACGGAGCGAGGCCAATGGGAAGTCCGGCTCGAGGGAGCCGGTCAGCACCGACTTCGGTTCGAGCTCAAGGTTCCGATCAACGTGAGCCTTGATCGGAAGCACCTCACAATGGCCATCCCGGAAGCGCCTTCAACCTACTTCGAGCTGGATGTTCCCCGTCCAGTGCAGGAGGTCGACGTTGCCTCTGGCGGGCCGGTGGGCAAGACGGTCCTCGCCGGCGGCAAGGGCACGCGTCTGAGCGCTCACCTTTGGCCACGATCGCGACTGATCCTGGACTGGACCGACGAGGCGAAATCCGGGTCCCCTCCGCCCCCGCTGCTGGCGGCCCAGGTGGAGATCGCGATCGACGCCGACCTCGAGGCTGTCACCACGCGCTCGTCCTGGGTGATCCGTTGCGTTCGCGGGATTGCCCGCAGGCTTGAGATCCGGCTTGACGAGCTGGACGTCGTGCAGACCTTGAAACTTGACGATCTGTTTCTCGTGGCCGCGATCGAGCGTAACGTGCTAACGATTCCACTCGGTGAGGCGATGCGGCCGGGAGAGACGCGCCACCTTGTCATGGAGACGCGACGAACATTTCCGCCCAATGCCCCCAAGACTTACGCGTTCTCCGGCTTTCCCCTGTCCAATGCCGCCGAGCAGTCCGGTGCGATCGGGATCACGCAGTCTGCCAATCTTTGGATCAACGTGACGACGACCCAGGGCTTGCACCGCATCGACCCGCGGGAGTTACCGACCGAGCTCCGCGCGCGTCCGGGAATCGGCACTGCTTACCAGTTTTTCGATCAGCCGTACAAGCTGGGACTGGGCATCCAGAGTTCTCCTCCGTTGTACCGCTCGGAGACGAGCACCCGCATGGTTCTCGATGCCCAGACGGCGCAGGTGGATACCACCGTCCAGGTCGAGCGCGTGCGCGGTCGGCTCTTCGAGATCGAGATCGTGGTTCCCGCCGGTTTACAGATGATTTCGGTGGGACCTGCCGATCTGGTGGAGTCGGCGATTCCGATCGTGGCACAGACCCTGGCGACCGGGAGCGACCGGCCGCAGGAGACGGCACAGGTGCTGAAGATTCATCTCACGCCCCAGGGTCGCGACCGGAAATCGTTTTTTCTGCGACTCCGGGGCCAGCAGCAAATCGGCCCCGAGGGAGCGGTGAAGCTCGGTCTATTCGCCACCCGCGACGGAGTCTCCACTGCCAGCACCGTTTCCCTGTTCGCCGACCGCGAGGTGACCTTCCAGCCCGGCGACGAACCCGCACAGGGGGACGAGTCAAGCGCTGGCGTGTTCCGACTTCAGCCTCCCGGGGAGTCATCGGCGGCTAGCCTGGCTTCCGCTCCGGGAGAACGATCCCCGATCGCCGTGCTCAAAAGTAACCAGAACCCGACCTGCCTGCGTGGCCGCTTGACCCGCCACTCCCGGTCGATCACTCACGACACCAAGATCTCCGCTCAGCTCACCCGGCGCTCGATCGATGTGCGGCAGGACACCGAGCTGCGGGTTCGTTATGGGTCGATCCGCTCTCTGACGGTCCGGGTGCCGCTGTCGCGGTCACAAGTGTGGCAAGTCCAGGGCAAGGAGACGATCAAGCGCGAAGAGCTCGACCAAGAAACCGGCGATTCACGGCGCTATCGGCTTGTCTTCGATCCGCCGATCCTGGAGAGGTCGCTATTGACCTTCCGATTCCAGATCCCGGTGGGAGTGGCCGTGGCAAACGGCGACCCGGTCAAGACGACCATCCCTTGGATTGGCGTCGAGGAAGGCGCGTCGGCGTCCACCACGGTCGAGCTGGCGGCGGCCCCGGGAATCAAGACGGCGGTTGATGACACCGCATGGATCAGCTCTGCCCTTGACGACGGAGACCAGAGCGGGAGCAACCGGCGGCGGTACTATCGCTTGAGCAAGCCGGTGACGGAGAACGCAGGCTTCACATTCTCGGCCAGGTTGATGGACCAGGTTGCGCTGCCTCCAGTGGTTGTGCCGCGCTCGCTGCTGCGCACCGTGCTGGGCGTTGACAATGAGTCGAGAACTCATGCCTGGTACTGGATCGAATCTCATCCGGCGAGCGTTTCGTTCAGCCTGCCGGATCGCGCCCAGTGGATCCGTGCCCGGATTGACGGCCGGGCCGCCGATCAGGTGGAACACGAACCGTCCGGCGGGTTCTATCGTCTGAGCTTGCCTCCCGAATCGCAGTCCAAGCCAGTGCTGATCGAGCTGGAATACCAGCTTTCGGGGCTCTGGGATGGCCAGGTCTGTGCGGCCCCGGAGCTGCCAGCGGAAGCCGTCGTCTTGCAGACGTTCTGGGAGGTCCAGATACCCTGGAGCCAGGCTCTCATCGGGGTGCCGCGGGGATGGGCTGACGAGAATGATTGGCACTGGGACTTTTATGTCTGGAAACGGCGGCCCTGGAAGCCGTTCTCGAAGCTGGTGGGATGGGTTGCCGGGTCACCGGCACAGACCGCCAGCCTGGACGATCTGCTAGGAGAGGAACAGGATAGCTCGCACAGCTATCTCTTCGGCCGCTCGGGCAAGCCGGTTGCCTTGAATCTCTGGGTGGCGAACCGCGCGGGAATCATCGCCGTCTGTTCGGGCAGCGTGCTCCTGCTGGGTTTCCTCCTGATGTTTTCCCGAGCCCGATTCCGAGCGATCTCGATTATGGCGGCGGGGCTCTGCTTGCTGGGTTCGGCCCTGGCGCACCCGAGCGTGCTCTTGCTGGTCATTCAATCGGCTCTCAGCGGAGTCATCCTCACCTTGCTCGGCCTCTTGATTCAAAGGCTGATCGAGCGACCCAGGTTGTCCGGAGCCCCGGCCATCGCGATGCCATCACCCAGCCCGGGGCAGACGGGCGCGGGAGCTTCGCAGATCGGGCCTGACGGGGTGGGCTCCGACAACTCCACGGCGATCCGCGCCCGCGCCTCTTCGACGACAGATCACTCGGCACAGCCCTTGACGCTGACGCCCGAGCAGGACTCTGCCCGGAGTTCGCGTGTGGGACAGTCGGGGTAAATCAGCGCTAGAAAAGAACCGTGATGAACAAGGGTATTGCAGTTGTTCGAGTCCAGTGTGGGGTGGCCGGCAGGCTTTTGGGGGCGATCTTCTTTGCCCTATCTGCCCTCTTTTCAGCGGTCGGGGCCGCTCCGCCTGAGATCATCCGTGTCCACGTTCCCGCTGCCCAGGCCACGGGCTGGTTTCCCGCCGGAACCCCGTTGCGGATGATGGCGCCCGATCGGTTTGAATCGCTGCTTGATTCGGCGATCCGGGGAACGTCCCCGGCCAAGAACACAATCCCGCCCCGTTTGTTCCGGGCGCGCCACCACGCCCGCTGGAACGCGGGAGTGCTGACCGGTGAATCCCGGCTGGCCGCGGTAATCCCCAATTCGGGACCCGCGGCCTTGGTGCTCGATCCCTGGACGCCGATGATTCTTGCATCTCCCCGGAATCTTCAGTCGGTGGGGGCACTCGAATCCGGAAAAACGGTCCTCTTGATCGAGCCATCGGCCTCGGCCGGCGGCAACCCAGCCGTCACCCTGGACTGGGAACTGCGTGCCCGTGCCGATTCCGGGGGACGCAGCTTCGCGCTGGGCCTTCCCGGAGACGAGACCACGGAGTTGACCCTCGAACTGCCGGCGGGCTGGTTACCGCTGGGTCCGGAAGGCTTTCGAGAGGGGCCCTTGCCCTCATCCCAGGCCGGCTTTCAATCGTGGCGTTTCCACGGCCGTCCGGAGTTGGTCAATCTCCGGTTACTCGACGGGCGCAAGCCGTTACCCCCCGGTGAAGAGTCCCTGATCTGGGTGAGCGGACCTACCCGCATCATGCTTGGCTCGACCGAGAGCCGCGACGCCCGGTCCGCGAACTGGACAACGGACTGGACCGTCCAACCCGATCGACGAGGATTGATGCGATTCACGGTGGAGCTGGGCCCGGGACTGGAGTTCATCGCGGCGTCCGGGCCCGAGGTCAAGGAATATCAGGCGGAGCATGAGGGCGAGGTCACCCGGGTTCGTGTCACCCTTGCGGGCATCAGCCGGCTGCCGACACCCCTGCATTTCGAGGCTCACGCCCGGGTGCCCCTCGAGGGGCTATGGAGCGTGCCCGCCATGCGTCCCCTCGATGCGATCTGGACAGGTGGCACCACGACAGTAGTTGTCGACCCTTTGCGCGTGATCCAGGACTGCCGGGAACGCGCCGGCCGGCGCGTGCCCGCACAAGGAGGCGAGCCGGAAGATGCGAACATGCTTGTCTTCGAGGCCAAATCGGCCGATCCGGTTGCGGACCTCGTGTTCCATCAGACCCAGGCTCAGCCGGCGTGCCAGGTACGTGGCCGGCTGCTGGTCGGCCTGGCGGCGCCGGAACTGGAATGTCAACTGATCGGGGTCGGCGGCCGTGGCCCCACAAGGGAGCTGAGCATCGAGTTGCCACCGACCTGGGTTGCCGATCGCGTGCGCTGGAGCGGCGCGGACGAATCGCTTGCCTGGCATCCGGCCATTCAGGCGGATGGCAGCACCCGGCTGCACGTGCTCCTTCCCGGCGGCGAGAATGCCCCGGAAGGCCGAGCTCTTGAGATCGCAGCGTCCTCCACGGCCGCGGGAGGACGGGGACCCCTTGTCCTGCCGCGAGTCCGTCCCTCCGGTCTGGCCATACTCGACGAGACCTGGGTGGCCATGGTGGACAGGACGACGATCCTCACTCCCATCTCGGCACACGGCCTCGTCTGGATCGATCCTTCTCGAGTGGAGGGAGCCATCGGCTCCAAGTCTGCCGTGAGTCCGGACGTTCATGCCGCCCTGGCCTGGCGCTGGAATGGCGAGAACGCGGCAGCCCGCGTGGACCGAGAACAGGCCCAGCAAGAGCCCAGGACCGAGATCCAGTACCGCGCCAAAGTCGAACAGGACGGGAAGCACCTCGCCGTCGAAGGCCAGATCCTGATCAAGCCGGGCAGCAATCCACTGGATGTTCTGCCGGTCTGGGTCAGCCAGCCGGCCGGCGGCTCCCAGGACTGGTCTTTTCGCGCCGGCCCCGAAACGAGAGAGCTCATCAGAAACCCCCTGGACGATCCATCGCGGTCTCGCCTCGAGTTTCCCGCGACCGGTCTGGCCTGGAACCTTTCGCTCAGCTCGCCCGAGCCGGGAGAAAGTCGGGTTCACTTCAAGGCTCGGCTGCCCTGGAACCAGCGCGGTTCCATTCCCTTGATATCGCCTCCCCGGCGGTTCTTACCGCGGAGCACGGTCCTGCTCGAGGTCCCGTCCCGGATGCGTTCCGATGTCCAGACAGCGGGGCTACGCCGGCTCGAGACCACGATGGCCGAGCGCCTCGCGGCCTCCTGGCAGCCGGAGCCCAGGTCAGACCCGGCTGGACAGGGCGCCTCTGAGCGAGCCTACCTGGTTGCTCATGCCTTCACTTATACGGAGCCGGGAGGCAAGCTGGAGCTGAACACGGAGGAGCTGCTCCAGAGCCTCGAGGCCGGCATCATCCGCGACGTCTGCTTGACCACGATCTTGCACCCGAGCGGTCCCTGGCTGAACCGACTGCGGCTGCTCTTGCATGCCGAGCAGCCTGCCGACCTGGAATTCACCATGCCTGCGGACAGCAGGCTCGTCCGGGTTCAGCTTGACGGGGCGGATGTGGTGCCAACGCTCGAGGACGGACGGATGGTAGTCTCGCTCCAGCGGGGCAGTCCGGGCCTGCGGTACAAGACCGTGGATCTCGACTACGAGATGTGCGGCCGGGCCGTGAAGCCAGATGCCGAGCTGAAGCCTGTGCTGCCGCAGATCGGCATGCCTTGCCTCTCGTTCTGCTGGGTGCTGGTCACCCCACCGTGCTGGCAGGCCAGGTCGTACGGGAGCGGCCTGCTGCCAAACGATCCTGGAGCTGCTCCGATCTGGCCCTTTGGCTCACTGGGGGTTCCGGAACTGCGCTGGCCCGGCCGGGAACCAGGCACGCGCACGGCCTCCGACGAAACACTTCGCTGGCTCGACGAAACCCTGGCCGGCACGTCGGCCGAGGAGCTCACCTTCGCCGAGTGGTTTACCCGCTGGGATTCGGGGACGACGCCACTCATCATCGACCGCCTGGCCCTCAGTGCCGCCGGTCGCGGGCCCAGGTCTCGGTGCACCCCGAATCGCGTGGGCCCCAGGGGACAGCCTCTCTCCCTGAAGACCCTTCAGCAATACGGGCTCACCCTCTTGCGCCTCGATCCCGGATTGGTGATCACGTCCCAGGGCGAAGCAGCACGGTCTGATCAGGCGGATAACTGGCTCAGAGCGATCGGCGAGGCACTCCTCTGGGGCTCTGATCGAACCGACCGGTTCCAGACCGCGGCCCGATGGCGCGGCGAGATCACTCCCAGGGACGCTCCCGCGGGCGGCTCGGCCGAGCCCCTGCGTGCGCTTCCCGGCTGGTCAACCTGGCGATTCACCGGCGCGAACTGGCCGGGCGAGGCAAGTCGCGTCGAGCTGCGCGATGAGCGCTCGGGCCTCGTCGCGGGCTGGACGGTCGCGCTTCTGGTCGTCCTCGGTCTGATCTGGTTGCGCAGCCCGTCGCCGCGCTGGGCGATCCTCTTGCCGATCGCAATCGTCTTCCTGGCGGTCCTGCTCCACCTCTGGCAGGCCGAAGACCGCGGCAGCTTCAGTGCGGGCCTCTTTGTCGGAGCGATGGCCAGCCTGCTGTATCGGCTCGGAAGTCAACTCACCGCGCAGCGCCCACGGGAACGCTCGGTTCCTATCCGGTCGGGCATGACGAGCACCGCGGCCTTCCGAGTACCACTTCGAGCCGCTCCGCTTCTGCTGGCAGTATTCCTGATACCGCAAGATCGCGCGGAGGCCAAACGCGACGAGGAGCAGCCGATCCCCGTCTTGATGCCCTACGAGGGGACGTTCCAGCCGGGGCAGGTGCCAGGGTATGTCATCCTGCGCGAAAGTGACCACCAGCGCCTCCAGGAGCTTGCACAACCCCGGCCGCCCGTGGAGAAAGAGACTCTGATCCTGACCGGGGCCGTCCATCATGTCGCCTGGTCCGGCGATCAGGAAGTCTCCCTGGTGAGCGACCTCGAGCTCCGATCGACAGCCGGCGTGGCATCGACCTGGAAAGTCCCCATTGCCGGAGCCCACGACATTACCGCCGCTCTTGACGGCCGCGAGGTCCCGGTGTTCATCGAGGCCGGCGGTCAGCAGGCGGCAATCACCATCCCGGGAGCCGGCAGCTTCCAGCTCCAGGTTCGGCGGACCGCAACCGTGGCCGGAGACAGACTGGCGGAGTCGCTTGACTTCCCAGTCAATCCCATGCCCTCGGCCCGGTTGATTCTGGACCGGTCGTCTCGACCCCGGCCGCCGCGGTTATTGAATGCTCGAGGCAAGCTGACAGCCGCGGGCAATCAATCGTTGGCGGCAGAGCTTGGACCGGTTGACCACGTTGAGATCCGCTGGGGAGATGCCGATGCCGACGGCTCGCAAGTCGCCGGCACAATCATTGAGGGCATGGTGCTCTGGGATATCGAGCCTGCCGGGGATCGCCTTCGCGGCAGGTTTACTTACCGGGGAACGCGGCGGCTCTCGACTCTGAGTTTTCAGATGGATCCCGGGCTCATGACCCGGTCGGTCGAGATTCCGGGATTGATCGATTCCTGCTGGGGAGGAACCGCCGAACGACCGATCTGGACTGCGCGGATGGACCCTCCCTTGCAGGAAGGCGCCGTCCTCTCGCTGGACCTGTGGCGACCCGTTCAGCCCTCGAAGGGCGGCAAGACGAGCAGCTCCTCGGATGACCGTTTCGCCGGCGAATCGACGCGGCGGTTTCCCCGCCTTGAACCCCTGGGTGTCGAGCGCTATTTGGGAGTGCTCGGTTTACGGCGGCCGGGACACTGGACGGGCCGTCTCGAGCCTCTCCCGGACACTGATCCCCTGAGCGACGAGAGCTTCGTCAAATCCTGGGGGCCGTTGCCCGATGATCGGCTCACGCTCGCGGGCACCACCCGGCTCATTCGCGACGGATCTCCCAGCCTCCAGACCGGGCCTGCGGTTGCGCGGATCAAGGTCAAGCCTGCCCTCCAGCTCGGGATCGATGCGGGACGCATCGATGTCCAGCTCGACGCCGACCTCGACGAAGTCGGCGGATCACTGAACCATCTCGAACTCGCTCTTCCCCCTGACCTCGTCGTTCTGAGCGTCGAATCGGACGCCCTGACGGACTGGAGCCGGCCCGATCCGCGACAGCTTCTGCTGCGCTACGATCGCGCCTTTCCCCCGTCGCGCAGGCGGCTAAGGATCACGGGCTGGATTCCGGTCCTCGAGGACCCGCTGAAGCTCGGCAGCCAGCAGTTGCAAGTGCCCACTCCGTGGCTGGAGGTCTCCGGAATGGAGACCGTTTCCGCCACTCTGATCATCTCGTCGGCCTCCAGGCTTCAGGCGATCAACGCACCAGGGCTGACGCTGCTGACCGCGGAGCCGCCCCTCGCGGCAGGCGGGACCGATTCGCGAGCTCGCCAGACCTATTGCGTTGAAGACCCCGCGAAACTCGGCTCCCTTCAGTGGAGCTCGGCTCCCCCGCGTGTCAACGTCCTGATCGAGAGCCAGATCACGATCCATCCCGATTCGGCGGAATGGGTGGCGGTCCTCCGCTACGACGTCGCCGGCGGTGCGCTCGATTCGATCCATCTCAAGCTCCCCACCACCTGGGCCATGAGAGCCCAGGTTGACCTGGCCGGAGGCAAGTTCCGTCACAGGTTCGACCCGCTCGGTCCGTTCATGTTCTGGAAGCTCACTCCGGAGCGGGCGGTCTGGGGGTCTCAGCGCGTCGTGCTGCGCTCGGCACTCCCGCTCTTACCCGGCCAGGAACTCCAACTTCCTGAGATCGCGCCCTTGGGGCGCGGGGTCGCCGATACCTACCTCGGCCTTGTCTACGCCACGGGCTCGACGCTCACGACCGGGGGCTCGAGTGGACTGCACGAGATCCCCCACGCCAGCCGGTTCAAGGACGAGGAGTTTGGCGACGTTCCCGGAACCAACTCCCGGGCATTTCATGTCCAGCGGGACAACTGGTCGTTGAAAGTCCAGATTCCCCCGGCCACGGACGACGCCGGGGGGACCGCGAAAGAATCAGCCCGGGTGGTGTCTGCGGACGTGAACGTGACCATGTTGCCGGACCGCTCGTTACAGGGCCGCGCTGTCTACGAGACCCAGGCACATACCGGCCGGTTCCTCCTCGCCGAGCTTTCCCCCGAGAGCACCTTGCTCTGGACAACCGTGGACCAGAGCCCCACAGCGCCACTCCGCTCCAGTGAGGGCCGCTGGCTCATTCCCCTGGGTGAGCAGGGGCCTTGCCGCGTTAGCCTCTTCTGGAGCGCGACAGATCCGGTCGTGGGATCAACCGGTTCGGGGTGGTCACTGATCCTGCCCAGCGCCGGAGTGGGACGGGTCTCCACGCTTGTGACACTTCACCTGCCCGATCACCTGACGATCAAGCCGTCGCTCGCCGGGTTGGAACTCACGGTGCCCGACCGGATGGAACTGGAGCGCGCAGATCGCATCGCGCGGCAAATCACCGAGTTCATCGCCCAGATCGACCGCAGCTCCGGTCGCGATCGAGAACGCGCCACCGCGCTCTTGATCGCGCACGAGATGTCGCTCCGCAGCGCGGAACGATCGTTAAGATGGAGCGCCCGGGTTGGTGACCGCACTCGACAGGAGCGTGCCGAGCGCGACCTGGAGGTGATCCAGTCGACCCGGAAGGCGCTGCTCGAGACTCTTCGCGCCGCCGCCATGGACGATGAAATCGATGCGGCCCGGAATTACTTTGGACTTGCCACGAAATCCTCCGCTGGGACCCTCGTTGCCGTGCCGGAACCGGCTGGCCCGGATCGACTCCGCAACCTGGGTCGGCCCTCGTTCCTGATCGGGCTGTCCTCCGGCTTGAACGAGCAGCCGACGAAAATCAACGGCTCGTTCGAGAACGCGAGCTCCATCGAGAACGAGACTCCCGACCGCTCCCGCTCGACGCTCATGCTCGGCCTATTGATGGCATTGGGCCTGACAGCCGTCGCGCGTCTTCGCCCGGCCACGTCAAACTTCCTGATCCTGATCGGTCTTCTTGGGATGCTTGGGTTCGTGGGCGGCCCGGCTGCCGTGGCCGCTGGGCTGGCTCTGACCGCCGGCGGATGGGCTTCCCGACCCCGTCACCAACTCCCCCCGCCAGGTGCTTCTCCACCCTCTAGCCTATACAGCCCGGGATGACAGATGACAGACGACAGATGATGAATGAAACATGCCAGCGTCTCGGGTCTCCCGGTGGTTTTGCCATCTGGCATCTACCATTTGCCGTCTGGCATACTGTTTTCAATCTTTGTTTGGCTCTCAAAGACGACTCTACAACTGTCGCCTTCCCAACACGGTAGAGCCGATCTGACCGGCCAAGCGGTGTACCCGCTCTCAGCCGATCAGCTCACGAATCGGCTGGCCGCCATCGATGACCTTCATCGGACGGCCCCGCGGAGTCGTGTATTGGGTCTCGATGTTGATCCCCATGGTCTTGGTCATAGTCGCGATCAGATCCATGACGCCGACCGGTCGGTCCGTGATGTCCACGCCGTCCTTGTCAGTCGCACCCACGGTTTGCCCCCCTTTGATGCCGCCGCCGCCAATCGCGACCGACCAACCGCGCGGCCAGTGATCGCGGCCGGCGTTCTGGTTGATCTGGGGGGTGCGTCCAAACTCTCCCATCCAGACGATCAACGTGCTATCGAGCAGCCTACGCTGTGCCAGGTCGGCCACCAGCGCCGACATCCCCTGATCGAGCTCGGGCAGCAGGCGTTTCGATAAAGTCTCGAAGTTGTTGGCGTGCGTATCCCAGCCTCCCAGGGAGACCTCGACGTAGGTCACCCCCTGCTCCATCAGCCGCCGGGCCATCAGGCACCCCGAGCCGAACGAGCCGTGACCGTAAGCCTCGCGCACCGCGGCGGATTCGCTCTTGATGTTGAAGATGTCTTTATACTTCGAGTTCATCATCCGGATCGTCTTGCCGTAGACCGCCTTGTGGTCGACGGCCATCTGGCTGCGACGCTGCGCGATGAAGTCGTTCTCCACCTGGCCGAGCATGTCGAGCCGCCGATCGAACCGCTGCGCATCGACGTCCGCGGGCGGCTTGAGGTTGGCGATCGGGGCATTGGGGTTCTGGATCACGAACGGCGAGAACGACATACCCAAGAATCCGGCTCCCAGCCCGGGCTCGTTGATGGCGACGCAGTGGGGCAGATCGAAATTCTTGAGCTGCTCGCTCAGCTCATAGGCGGCGATCGACCCCCAGCCGGGATGGACGACGGTCGGGTTGGGTCCGTATCCCGAATGCATCAGGTAGGTGCCGCGATCGTGATTGCCCTCCTTGGAGTCGAGCGAACGGATGATGTTCATGTGGTGCATCTGCTTGGCCATCCTGGGCATGTGCTCGCAAATCTTCACTCCCGGCGCCGAGGTGTCGATCGGCCGGAAGGGGCCGCCGTTCTTCTCGCTCTCGGGCTTGAGGTCCCAGATGTCGAGATGGCTCGGCCCGCCCGACATCCAGAGGACAATGCAACTGCGGTGGTTCTTGCGAACCTGGTCGGCATTGGCATTCAGTGACGAGAAGAACTGCAGCGCCGGGACGTCCAGCGCCGTTGCGGTGAGGTGTCCCAGAAAATGGCGGCGGTTCAGCTCGGGGCGAGGTCGTGATGCGGCGGAGATCACGGGGACGGCTCCTTGGGCAAGACCGGATTCGCCCGCCGGCGGGCGGCGACGACCGGCATCGCGGGATGGAACAGGAGAAACCTCACAAGCTTATCAATCAATGGATCAGGATGAATTCATTAGAATTGAGCAGGGCCCAGAACAGGTCCTGAAGCACCTGCAGCGAGTCGGGATAGGACGCGAGATAGCCCCCGGCCTGCTGGAACTCCTTGCGGGTCGGGTAGCGGCTCAGGGCCGCGAGGTAAATCTGGTTGACCATGTAGGCCTCGGGCGAGCGAGCCTGTGACTGCGCCTGCTCGATACAGTCGGCCAAGAAGCTTCCGGGCTTGGCGGAGAGCGCATCACGCAACAGCTCGCTGTTCATCATCATGAGCGCCTGGGGGATCGTGCCCTGAAAACTCGTTGTCTCTTCCCCCTCGTCATTGCCGAAGGCGAAGAGGAACTGCCGTAGCCAGGCGTCGCGCTTCTGATCGCTCTGGAGCCCGTTGCCGGCGCGATGGGCGTTGGTGGCGGTCAGCAGTGAGTCGAAGAGCTGCTCTGGAGACATGGGCCGCAGTTGCAGGAAATTGAACAGGCCCTCTTCCTTGTCCACTCCCTTGCCCTTTACGCTGCTGGCCTGGTAAGCGCGGCTGGCCATGATCCAGCGGATCAGTTGCTTGACGTCGTAACGGCTTTCCTGGAACTCGCGCGCCAGCTTGTCCAGGAGCTCGGGATTTGAGGGCGTATTATGCGACCCGAGGTCATCCACGGGATTGACGAAGCCCCGCCCCATGAAATGGGCCCACATCCGGTTGACGAAGGCACGGGACAGGTCCTTGTTCTTGGGGTCCACGATCAGCTTGCCCAGCTCGGTCCGGCGAATGACGTCGGTGCCCTGGCTGATCTTTTGTCCGTTCAGAAACTTGGGGAACGCGATGCCCACGAGTCCATTGCGTTTGTCGAACCGGACGTAAGCGTCGCTGGGCTCATCCCTCAGCTCAGTATGGTCGTAGGCTTCCAGTCCCGTCTCATTGACCGACGTCTTCTGCTCGGTCTTCAGCCCCTTGAAAAAGGCGTTGATGCCCCAAAAATCCCCCTGCTTCCACTCGTTGGACGGGTGGTCGTGACACTGGGTGCACTGGATCTGCTGGCCCAGGAAGAGCCGGGTCGTGCGGGAGGTCAAGGGCACCGCATCGAACTCGAGATGGGCCAGAATGTAGTTGACCGCCCCGTTCTGCTTGTTCGAACCAGCGGCCGTCACGAGATCGAAAACGACGTCGTTCCACGGGCGATTGGCGGCGAATTGCTTACGCAGCCAGCTACTGAGCGCACCGCGATCGACGATCTGGCCCTGGTTGGCCCGGCCGATTAGCAGGATGGTCCACTGGGTCGCGAAGTTCTTGGGATAGTCCGCGTGCTCGAGCAGAAAATCGACCAGCTTCTCCCGCTTGTCGGTCTCTTTGGTCTGCAAGAACGCCCGGGCCTCCTGGACGTCGGGAATCCGGCCCAGCAGGTCAAGATAAGCTCGTCTCAAGTATTCCTCGTCGGTCGCGGGTTTCGCTGGATTCACACCCGCTTTCTTCCAGGAACTTTCCAGCAGTCGGTCGATGAAACCAGCGCGCCCCGCGCTTTTGCTCTTCTCGATGCCGGGTTTTGGACAGTCCGCCGCGGCCAGCTTCTGAGTTGCGCTCATAACCACAAGCCAAGCAATCAACAGGACGAGGAACTTGATGCCCCGCAGACCTGGGACGCGGGTCGATCTGATCCGCTTTGATATCATGGACGTCTCCCTGGAGGCCGGACCATCGACGCGGAGATCGCAGAACACGGATCAAGTCGGCGTGCTCGACAGAGAAAACCAGGAGGCTTGGCTTTCTGTTCACATTGATTTCGATGCGCTCACCGCCCATGATCCGCTGATAGGCTCATGGGGATTTGACCCGAAGTTTACGCGCCTTCATTATCACGTGACACGATAGGTGCACAGCGTGTATTCTAGGCCTCCCGCACCGGGTAAATCCATCGGATTCCCCGGTCGTCGGGGCGTGTTTCCTGGAAAGTGCGTTCCTACTGACAACCAAGGAGAAACACCATGATCGAGCGTGCACTTGGCAAGAGTGGTCTTCGCGTATCCGCGATCGGCCTCGGCTGCATGGGGATGAGCGAGTTCTACGACCCGAAGCAGATGGATGACGCGGAGTCGATCCGCGTCATCCATCGTTACTTGGACGCTGGCGGGAACTTGCTCGACACGGCGGACATCTATGGAATGGGACGAAACGAGGTCCTCGTCGGCAAGGCCATCAAGGACCGCCGAGGGCAGGTGGTACTGGCGACGAAGTTCGGCAACGTCCGCGGCCCGAACGGTGAATTCCTCAGCGTCCGGGGTGATTCGAAGTATGTCAGGGAGTGCTGTGACGCCAGCCTCCAGCGACTGGGCGTCGATGTGATCGACCTTTACTACCAGCACAGGGTCGATCCCAACACGCCAATCGAGGAGACGGTCGGGGCGATGGCGGACCTGGTGAAGGCGGGAAAAGTGCGTTACCTCGGGCTGTCGGAAGCTGCACCCGCAACGATCCGTCGGGCCGCAACGGTTCACCCGATCGCCGCGTTGCAGACGGAGTATTCGCTCTGGAGCCGCGAGGCCGAAGCCGAGATCTTGCCGAGCGTGCGCGAACTGGGCATTGGGTTCGTCGCTTACAGTCCGCTGGGTCGCGGCTTCCTGACCGGCCAGTTCAAGTCGATCGATGACCTGCCGCCGGACGACTTCCGCCGCCACGCGCCACGGTTTCAGGGCGAGAACTTCCAGAAAAACCTCGATCTTGTGACAACGATCGAACAGCTTGCCATGACCAAGGGTTGCACGCCGAGCCAACTGGCGCTGGGATGGGTCCTCGCTCAGGGGGAGGACATCGCGCCGATCCCCGGTACGAAACGGGCCAGATACCTCGACGAAAATCTCGGCGCCTTGCATGTCTGGCTGACGCCGGAAGAGCTCGAGCAGATCGACAGGATCCTGCCCGCGGGCGCGGCGTCGGGCGACCGGTATGACGCCCAGGCGATGCAGTCAGTCAATAAATAGGTAGCAGACAGTCAATAAATAGGTAGCACACCTTCATGTCTCGCGGTTGCGGTCATGCGGCGAGGAATTGTCCGCTCGCTTCGCGCCTTGTGGATCGAGAGTCTTACCGGAACGTCCCGATGGGGCAGATCAATGCCTCCGGACTGTCTATTTATCAAAACATTCTCGGTGCACTAACACGCCCATCGCGTCATATAAGACGTGTTGTCGACCTTGCATCAAGCTAAGCAAGTAAGCTTGTGCTCGTGTAACAAGGCGAAATTGTGTTGCCATGGGGCTCAGCCTGCGCAGTTGCATGGCTGCAACCCATTCTGCAAACCTGTTCTTGGGCGAGAGAGCAGCTCGACGGGAACTTAAGAAAGAGATTCGAAATGCTTCATTCTGCCCCCTAGTCATCTGCCAAGCTCAGTAATGAACGATCGGAACATGCTAAATAAAAGTCCATGAAGAGTAATTCATCGGACTTCGCACTGTTTTTCACCGTTCGACATCGCTGCGATCAATGGCTTAGTATAGACGGAGACTTGCTCCACAAAAGGCCAAAAAGTGAAAGCTTTTGTTTCCTCGCATGAAGTTTTTTTTCAACGAGGGTTTGCATGTGCAATACACTATTGAAAAGCCATGCTAAATTGGTACTTTGCATTAGTGAGCCAAGGCGCGACAGATCGCGTCGATGGATGGAATGAGCCTCGACACGGATTTTGAAGTTTGAGCGCCAAGAGGAGGCATGCTACTTCCGATTGCCCGAGCCACCCGGTTTGGCTCGGCATGATCTCCTCGACTGGCTCGCACCTGGTGATGAATCAATAGAGAGGGGGTCGCTTCGTGGCTGTGGTATCTCAAGAGCTCATGGGCAAAGACATTCACTATCAGGGCATGGACCGTTCCATCGACATGCCTTCGAGACAGATCAAGATCTTCGCTGAATGGTTACTCGCACTGCTGATATTGCTGGTGTCGATGCCGATCATCCTGATTGTTGTGGTCCTGGTCCGCATGACCTCGCGGGGCCCGGTCATTTACGCGCAGAAACGGTTGGGACGCAACGGACTGGTCTTCACAATCTACAAGATCCGGACGATGTATCGCGACAGTGAGCCCAACGGAGCTCGGTGGTGTGTGCCGGGAGACCGAAGGGTCACGCCGGTCGGTCGGCTGCTCCGCTGCACCCACATTGACGAGTTGCCTCAGTTGATCAACG
>JAFAHT010000075.1 GCA_019237095.1 Planctomycetaceae bacterium | reverse complement strand
ATTACATTCTCGTCGAGATCGACGACCGGGGAGCGATGAAGCTCGATCGCCAGCCCATCGAACCGGTGAGGGAGACACTCGTCAAGAATCTCCGCCGCGCTCGCGAGAAGACCGGTCGCCAGTCGATGCTCCTCTCCGCTGACTTTGCCACCCTTCATCGCAACGCCGTGCTGGCGTACGATGCGGCCATCGAGATCGGCCTGAGCATCGCCATCGCCAAGCCTCAATCACTCCAGGGCCCGGCTCCGACTCTCCGGGCCACCCCGGCCGCAGCCCCCAGACCCGTCCCCAACTCCTCTGCCGCCCCCGCCGCCCCTTCTGAGTTGAGCTCCTGCCAGGGCTGTCTCGTTTTCAAGCATTGCTCACGATGGACAGGGCGAGGTTTCTGCCGACCACTTGCCGCCGCGCCGAGCCGGACATCAACGGCCTGACAAGCTGGAAGTGCATGTAGAGATTTGTAGAGATTTCCCGAGTTCACGCAGCCCAAAAACCGCTCCAAGAGCGTTCAGTATCGGTTCACTTACGAACGTTCGTGTTTAGTTTGTAGCGCCATAAGCTGTTATGCATAATGGGTTTGCGCCGTTGATTGGCGACTTTGGCTCGACGTAAACCCTCTGGCACAACGGTTCCGACGCCCGAAGAACACCCCAAGGACGCTTGTTCTCCACGTAGAAATGGTCCGGTGGGCGAGTGGGAGTGACGGGAAGAGCAGGGGGGAGTACGCCATGATTTCGACCCAGAACTGGGCGGCATCGGCGATCAGTCTTCGCCGCTCGGCTCTCGTGAGGGCATGGGCGGCTTCGAGGGGAAAGCAGTCGGGAGCGATCAGCTCGTGGACCTGGTTCCGGTAGTCGTCACGGAGACGCAGTGCCTTCGCTGAATCAACCTCGTTCAGTACCCACTTCAGGCCGATGCTCACATCCAGGACATACTTCATTCTTCGTCCCGGATCTCCCGGACCAGATCGACGGCGATGTTCGTCAGACCCTGCGTCCTCAGCATCTCACGCCGCAAGGCATCAGACCGTTCCCGGATGCGACGCAGCAGTTCCGGATCGGTCACCCGCTTTCCCTGGGAGACCAGCCGGGCGACCTCTGCGATGTCCGCTTCAGCCGATGGTTTCTCAATGTTCGTCATGGGTACCTCCAAGAGGATTCTATTCAGAATCAGGATGGAAGACGAGGGAATTACAGGACGTAGGTTGGTCTGTCCCAGATTATCGATGCCGGTGCTTTTTTCTTTGAAAAAAGCACCGGCATCGATAATCTTTCCACGTGCTCGTGATCAACCCGTCCGCGACCGTCCGCGCCGAGCGGTATTCCGCGATGCTGCGGTCCCGATCGATGTACGACAATTCCCAAAGGTGCTTCGGTGTGTCGGACCGACGCGCGCCACGACTATTCCGCTAGTAGAGATCTTCCACAGTGATATTGTAGTTTGGCTGCAAGCGTCCGACGAACGCCGTTCCAGTGTCAGAGGACCGATGGCTACGGTCTTGAAGGATCCTTGCGCGGGCGAAACACAGCTCAGCCCCATTGCACACGAAAAGATTTACGAAGTCTCGTGTTCCTAACGTCTGCCCATTCACCCTTCGCTTCAGGCCATCTCTACCCCTGGCTGCCACCCGCCCGGACGGCCACAGATGTGTGAGCCCAGGCTCCGTTATGGTGGAGGCGGCTTTGGTCTGGGAGGTTTTCGGGCCGAAGGCCCTCTTGGTGTCGCGCTGGGGACGACTCGTCCGGGACAAGGCGCGCTGTCGCTCTAGTTCCTGAACCCCCAGTTCCCTGTAGTCCGGGCTCGTCAGCGACGCGAGAAACGCAACCAGGTCGTCGATGTCGCGTTCCGTCAGCGCCAGCGGCTGGATGTCCTCATCAAGCCAGGGATTCGTGAGCCCATCGCCCTTGTTGTAGTGGTCCATCACGTCCCAAAGGGTCTGTTGCGAGCCATCGTGGAAGTACGGCCCCGTGACCAGCACGTTTCGCAGGCTGGGCGTTTTGAAGGAGGCGATGTCGGCTTCCTTCTTGGTGATAAGGAATCGCCCGAGCGCGGACATATCCGTCTGAATGGCAGCGCGATCGATGGCGGCCGTATCGCCCGAATCGAGGAGCTGCTCCGCCTGGCGGGCCAATGCGACGACGTGATGCCGAATGATGCTGACGCCGATGTTGTGAAAGTCGTTGTCCGTGAAGTTGGTAACATCCCGCTTGGTTTCCGTCAAAGCATGGCACTTATTGCAGCGGGCCCGTGTGTTGAAAAGCTCCCAGCCGCGCTTGGCGGCGTCATCGATGGCGTTTGTGTCGCCAGCGATGAAGTGATCGAACGGCGAATCGAACGACACTTGCGCTCGCTCGTAGGAGGCGATGGCGCGCAACAAGTCCGGGCCGTTGGGCGGGCGGCCGAAGACGCGCCGGAAGGCCTGTTGAAATTCCTCGATGCCTGCGAGCGTGAACACGGCGGCATCCAGGCTGGGCTGGCCCATTTCAACCGGATTGACGATCGGGAGCGCGGCCTGGTCCTCCAGCGTCTTCGCTCGACCATCCCAGAACTGCGTCTTGTTGTAGAGAGCGTTCAGAATGGTAGGAGCGTTGCGCTGGCCCGAACGGCCGTGGATACCAACCGAGGTGGGCCGGCCGTCGGTGAAAGCGCGCGCGGGATCATGGCACGTGGCGCACGCCACGGTGCCATCGGCGGACAAGCGGCCGTCGAAGAAGAGTTTCTGGCCGAGGGCGATTTTCTCCAGTGTCTGCGGATTATCGGGGAGTATCACCGTCCGAGTCAGCTCCGCAGGGACGCCAACCTGCCGAAGAGACCTGGGCCTGGCCAGCGGACCCGCTTCGGGGATCGGCGGCGCCTTACCGGTGGCTTGCTTGGTTGGATCGTCGGGCCCGGTTTCCTTGGCGAAACCCGCCTTTGGGCGCTCACACCCTGAAGCGAGAATGAGCGCCGTGACGGTGACCGCCACCACGACCGAGAGGACCAATCGTGTTCGATTCAGAAAGGGCATGGTACGTTCCTTTCTTCAGGCACGGCGCGGAATGATCAGGAGGAATTGGTCACGGTTCAATCAGGTTGCCGCGTTAAGTTGCCAGCTTGCCCGTCAGCGCGCATCGGGCCGCCCGCCCCGCGGAAGTCGTTCGCGCCGTCCTCCCAGTTCTCCGATTTCTTGAACAACGGCAGGACGCAGTCGTAATCCCAACCGACATTAATGGTCATCCTGCCAGCGGGTTGCCGGTGATCAGGTCGCAGAAGTTCGGCCGGCGGTAGCCGGGAAGCGTCCGTTCCAGCACGTCGGTGTTCATCGTCCCGAATGCGGTCGCGGGCTTGTGGGCGAAGCCGTCGGTGAACGCCCGGACGATCCCCCGCTTGAAGTCGATTCGCGGGTACGCGGCAAGTACGGCGTCCCGGTCGCCAGCCGGGATCTCGCCGAGCCCATCGCCGAGGACATCCGCCTCGACCCCGCCAGTGACAAGCGCGATCTCCGGCCGCTTGTGCCACGGGATCTCCGGCGTCGTGTGCAGGGCGATCGCGTCCCACACCACCTCGGCTGTCGAGTCGTCGATGCCGTTGGCCCGCAGGAAGTCCCGGGCTGCGTTCGCCCCATCGACCTCGAACCGGTGGTCGGGGCTGCGGTACTTCGCGGTCAGCCCGAGGTCGTGGAACACAGCCCCAAAATACAGCAACTCGTGATCGACCGTCAGCCCGCGGTGGCGGCCGCGGATCGCCCCGAACAGGTAAACCCTCAGCGAGTGGGCGAGAAGCAACGGCGTGCCGTGCTCCCGCAGCAGGTCGGTCGCCTCCCGGGCAAGCTTGCTGTCGGGGATTCGGATCCCCGCGACGAATTCAGACATGATTCGACTCCAAAAAGGAAACCTAAATAGGTTCTGCGAAAAACGTCGCCGGATCCCGTCATCTGTTTTTCAGTGGTCTGATGGCGCATTAAGCGTTGGCTCGGATCCGGCAGCCCTACCGCATCGAGGACGTCGTGGGTGTGTAACGGGCCACACCCCTCGCCCAATTCGGCGCACACCCATCCCCATGGCAATCTTTGCCACGCCGATCGACTGAGAGTGATTTACCAGCGGGCCCCAGACGGGGAGAGATCCGGAAGAGCGTCGGCTGGCTCGTGGCGGCCGGTCTGCGCTCAACTCCTCGGTCCACCGCTCATGACTCCCGGATAAGACCGCGCGACGAGTGATGTATTTATTCGCCGTTCTACCGCCCGCCACGAAGCTCAGCGAACCGGGTCAGGCGGCATGCTGGTGCTCTTTCGGACGCTCCGACAACCCTCCTTTGCGCGAGAGAAGGCGGTCGATGGACAAAGCCCCCGCGCCGCCCAGGATCAGCGAAAGCAGACCTGCAATGTAAAGGAGGTTGACCTCGTAACCCGGTGGGCCGAACTGCGGCCCGTTCTGAGTCAATCCGATCATGTTGATGGAGCTAAATCCATACTTCAGGTGCACGGTGAACATCGCCACGAGCATCATGACGATGAGCGGAACACTCACGAGCTCGACGAACGCCCCCACGAAGATCGCCAGGCCGCCGAGAAGCTCCACGAACGTGGACAGCCACGCCGTCTTTTCGGGTAGAGGGGCGCCGATCTGAGTGAGCAGCTTCGCGAAACCTGACGGCCCCCGACTGAGCTTCGCCCACCCGTGAGCCATGAAGCCAAAGCCGATAACCAGGCGGAGCGGCAGCGCCACCCATTGGCTCAATAAAACCTTGTTTCGCAGCTTGAACATTTCGATCTCCTTGATTCAGTGAAACTGAACATGCGGGTTGAACGTTCCCAGGAGGAAGCCCAGCGCGATGATGCCGAGGACCGCACACGAGATCGCAGCGAAGCGGTAATCTTTCTCGAGCAAGAAGACCCCCGTCATCAGTGCGACACGCAACACCGGCAGCGCGATGAGCAGCACGATGCCGATTGCGAGACATCGATCCGAAAGCGTTTTCAGTGGAAGAACATCCTTGAACAGACTCAACACCATCCCGAGGGCCATCCAGCCGGAAGCGACGAGCGCTCCATAGCGGAGAAGGCCGGCGAGCATTCTTTCCATGCGGAAAAGATGTTCCCGATCTTCCAGTGGTGTGCTCATCGTCAGATTCCACCGCCCGAATTGTCGCCCCGAAGTGCGGCGAAGATCATCTTGACCGCCAGAACCAGCAACACGACGACGAACAGAGTGCGGATGCGTTCATTCGACGTCCGCATGAGGATTCTCGTCCCCAGGTAAGCACCGCATATCGAACCCAGGGCGACGGGGGCCGCGACCCTGGGGAAGACGTCGCCCCGGACGTAATAGATGCCCGCGCTCGCGGCCGCCGTGACGCCGATCATGAAATTGGAGGTCGCTGAGGAGACCTTGATCGGGAGCCGCAGCGCCGAATCCATCGCGGGGACCTTCAGCACGCCGCTCCCGATCCCGAGCAGAGCCGACACCGCGCCGGCGGCATACATCAGGATCATCCCCAGCCACACGCGAGTTACGCTGTAGGCGATCTCTTGATTCGTGACCGGTTCGGGATAACTGGAATTGAGCCGCAAACTGGCCGCCCAGCGGTCCTGCGGAATCCCGAAGTCCTCGGCCGAACTCGGTGCCTTCCTCTTGCGGAACATCTGATGAGCGGATAACAGCAGGATCGCCGCAAACACGAGGTACAAGACCGACGAGGGGAATATCCCGCCGTGGACCACGCCCGTGAGTGCCCCGAGCGTCGTGCCGATTTCGAGCAGGATCGCCAGCCTCACGTTCGTGAGGCGGTTTTCCATCGCGCTGGCCGCGCTGCCGCAGGAACAGGCGATGACTGAGACCAGGCTGGCGCCGACGGCGTGACGGATGTCGATGCCGAAGATCAGGGTCAGTGCGGGGACGACGAATATCCCCGCCGCCATCCCCAGCACGCCGCCGAGCGTGCCCGCCACGAGGGACATCAGGCAAACCAACGCGGAAAATGCAACTCTGTTGATATCCATGAATGTACATTATTTGCTTTTCGGGGCGATCCGGGGCAACAGCTCGAGCGGGAGAGGGGATTGACGTCTTCGCAGCCGGGTGGAGAGCCTGATCTTGTCGCCCCGATAGAACAGCTTCTCGTAGTCCACCGGCCGTTGGTCGAGGGAGTACGAGACCCGCTCGATGAGCAGGATAGGAGACTTCACCTCGATACCGAGAGCCTCCGCCACGAGCGGGTCGGCCGAGATTGCCTCAAGCCGATAATCCGCTTCTAGCAGCGGCGTGTCGTACTTCCCCTCGAGGAGCGAGAAAATGGGGTAGAGCGCGAGGTCGTTTTCCACGACCTTTCGCCCCAAATCCATCGGCAGATACGTTTCGTCCAGCGACATGGCCACGTTGTCGGCCATCCTGACCCGCCTGATTTGCATGACCTCCGTGCCGATCGGAACGCGGAGTTGCCTCGCGACCGACTCGTTGGCTTCTATCGGGGCCGTCCCGAGTACCTTGGCCGAAGGTTTCAGCCCCATCGCTACCATGTCTTCCACGAAGCCGGTTAACTCCGTGAACTCCTGCGTGATCGTCTCCGGCCGCACGAACGTCCCTCGCCCGCGCCGGATCTCGATCAGCCCGAGGCGATCCAGCTCCTGAACGGCTTTCCGGACGGTGGTCCGACTTACACCATACCTCCGGACCAACTCCTCCTCCGAGGGGAGTTGACTACCGGGCGCGAGCGTCCCCCTGGTGATCAATGATGCGAGATCTTGTTCGATCTGATAGTAAAGCGGGATGGCGCTTTGAGGGTTAGCGTTCATACTGACATTATGACGTAGTGATGTCCGGTCGTCAAGAGGTAGCTACCTCATTCCAGGGATTTTCGCACAACTCGCCCCTGAGGGTGGGCTCGGGGAACCGCCAAGAGCAGAATGGCATGCCCCGGATGGGTATACGTTCGAGATCAGCCTGGTGTGCAAGCTGCCCGAACCATACTGCGGGTCTCGCCCGTTATGACGCGACGCAAGGTCGCTTCGCAGGGATTCCCGAGTCGTTCGGAAATCTCGAGCCTTTGGCTGGTGAAGCGCTGGCCCAAGAGCCCGGGACTTATGAAGGTGAAGCTGCCGCTCACTGGTCCCGACGCCGTCACCGTCGTGCGCGTCAAGGAGTTGGAGCCTTCATGGGCCGGGGATGGTTGGAGGGGGCGGTCGGTCCTGCGACGATTCGCCTCCTCAAGGATGGCCCGGAGACGCTCTACGGTAGGCCCCACCGGATGGTCGCTAACCTACTGACGGCCCTGTTCTGTCATCAGATCGTCGGTTAACCGGCTGGCGCGCGTCGGTCGGATCGACCGAAGCGCCGGTTGGCGGCTTCAGGTCATCGTGCTGCAAGCCGGGTTTTGCTTCGTTGTCGAAACCATTACATCGCCGATCCTCATCCTTACCCCCTTGCTGCTTGAGTGAAACCGTCCGCGACCAGGCGCTGGTGGCCAGCGGCCTGCTCGTCGAGCAGCTCGGCGTTATGCGCTCAGCGAAAATGAGCCGCTGGACAGACTTGAGCGAGAACCGCGCCGACGAGAGAACATGAAAAGTCAATTGCCACGGAGCGTCTCCGCCTTCCACAGATAGACGTCGATCTCGCCCAGCTCAGTATCAACCACTATCTGCTCGTCCGGCTTGACGTCGGCCATCCGGTGCGCGACCGAAATGACGCGCGCGCCCGGCGGCAGCTTCCGGAGTTGCGGCAACAATTTGGCGTTGAGGCGCGGCAGCAGGTAGAGCGTGACGATGGTCGGCCCTTTGCTCAGGTCGAGCGTGAAGATGTCGCGCTGTTCAATCGTGACCAGCCGCTCTACGCCGTGCTTGCGCACGTTGGCGAGGGAATCCTTGACGCGTTCGGGATCGATGTCGAAACCGTACGCCTTGCAGGCGTACTCCTTGGCCGCCGTCACCGGGATGCGTCCGTCGCCGCAGCCGAGGTCCCAGACCACGTCCTTGCTGGTTACCTTGGCCAGCCGCAGCAGCGCATTAACCACCTTCTGTGGCGTTGGCTCATATTCGACGTCGGTTATGGGCCGTTTGCCCGGCTCGCGCAGGTCGATCGATTCGAAGTCGCCCGGCCGAACGTCGATCCGGCGTGTGACAGTTCGCGGCCCGTTTGGGCCGGGAATGATCGCCTTGATGGTGTAGGTGTACTTGCCCGGCGGCAGCGGCGGCGACACGAAGCGGCGCATCGGCCCCTTGGACCTCGTCTCCTGACCCTCGATAAACAGCCGGGCGCCCTCCGGCAGATAGACCTCGACCGTGACGGTCTTCCGATACTCCTGCGCGAACGTGCCGGCCGGGATCAGGCACGCAAACAGGCCCGCCGTCAGAATCAAGTTGCGCCACATGGAAACACCTCCTCTGTTGGGAGTGTACGAAATCTGGCCTCGGCAAGTGTCTTCAAAACGACGGTGCCTGGTCTCCCAAAAGGCTGAAGTATCGTTACGCCGCCAGCTAATGCGATCTGACTGGAGTGGTACCTGTTCGGGTATCGCTCGGGTTACCCCCAGCCTACCACTGCCTGGCAGATTCCAGTGCTTCGACCTCAGTTGGGACGTTGGCATTGAGGTCGAGCAACTCTCTCTCAGCAAGCTGCCCATTCTCGACGGTGGCGGCAAATAATCGGCCGTCTCTCGCGAAGACCAAACGCCCCGCTTGATCCCAGTCAGCCCAACCGGCGCCCGGCAGGGGCAGCTCCGCTCCCGAACTCAACACGAGCCGAAACGACTCCACGTACGGACCGCCGGGATGCCGGAAGGAAATGGCGTCCGTGCTTCGCCGAAGTAGGATGGAGCCGTCCGTGTTTCGCCGCTCCCAGATTTCGGGCCGCTCGGTCCTCCGGCCGTCCCTTGTGGAATGAAAGGCTCCTTCCTGCATGAGCACCCAGCCGTCGCGCTCCATGCGCCGCGAGCCACCCTTCCGCAAATCACGATCGACGATTTGCTGCAATTTTCACCTTGGCTTGGCGGGATGGCTTATCCCAATTCCCGGTCTGTTTGCGCGCGTCGGTCACATCGACCGCGGTGTGTCGGACCGGTCGAAGTCAATGCTCGCGGTCCCCGGTCCGTTGGTCCCGGCCACGGTGAAGAGCGAGAGGAACCGGTCGCCCTGGGCGGCCAGGCCCTGGTCGTCCCCGAGGAAGTAGCCGGAGAGGGTCTGCCCCTCGATGTTCGGGGCCTGCTCCAGGTCGAACGAGGAGGTGGTCAGGCGCTGCTCGCCGCCCCAGTTGGCCGGGTTGGTCACGCCGCCGGGCGGCGCCCAGAAGCCGCACGGCCGGTAGAAGACGATCCAGCGATCGGTCAGCGCGCCGGGCGCGGGAGTGTTGTTGCGGAAGTCGTCATAGCTGACGGCCACCGTCCCGTCGGCCGCGACGGCGACCATCGGATCGAACGCCTGCTGGTCGGCCGCGGGGATGTTCGTCGGGGTCTGGTTGACCCGCACCGGGGCGGACCAGGTCCGCCCGCCGTCGGTGGAGGTGAAGAGGTTGATGCCCGGATCGAGCGGGCCATTGGGCAGGTCATACAGTTGCTGCGTGACCACGTACAGCGCCCCGGTCCGCGGGTCGACCGCGATGTCGGGGATCACGTTGGCCGAACGGACCGCGGCGCCGGTATCCGGGTCGACGATCGGCACCGGGTCGACGCTCGGGGTGATCGCGATCGGGGCCGACCAGGTGCGGCCGTGGTCGGTGGAGCGGATCACGTCGACCGACCCGCCGGCGAGCGTCCCCTCGCTGAACATGTCCACCAGCGTGCCGTCGGGCAGGACGACGATCTGGTTGTCCAGGGTCTGCGCGCCGACCGGCGGCGTGTAGATCGCCTCGGGCGTCGACCAGGTCCGGCCGCCGTCGGTCGTCATGGAGAAATAGGCCGGGCCCGTGAAGGCGCCGGTCGCCAGGTCCTCGACGGTCCGGTCCCAGACGACGTACGCGAAGCCGGGCCGGGTCGGGTCGGCGGTCACCGTGTCCTTGTCGTTGAAGACCAGCTCCGGGTCGCCGTTGGGGGCCACGTCCGGGTTCGGGTCGTTGATGATCGTCGTCGGGGCGCTCCAGGTGTATCCGCCGTCGGTGGACTTGCTGACGTAGACCGCCGAGCCGTTGGTGTTGAACGGGTCGGGGTAATTCGGGTCGAGGTTGAAGGCGATCGTCGAGACGTAGAGGGTGCCGTCGGGCGCGAACGACATCCAGGCGTTGGAGACGCGGTCGTACTCGCCGCCCGACACCTTGGAGACGCCGGGCAGGACCACCTGGGTCCAGTGGTTGCCGCCGTTGCTGCTGACGGCCACGACGATGCCGCGGGCCCCGCCGTTGCTCCAGCGGTCCTGTTGCCAGAGCGCTACCACGTTGTTCGGCCGCGTCGGGTTGACAACGATGTCGGGCTCGACCTGGCTGTCGGGATAGAGCGTCCCGGTCTGGGCCGCCGGGTTGTCGGTGGTGCTGTTCGCGAACGGGTCGCCGCCGAGGACCGGCGTCGCGCCCTGGCTGAGCAGCTCGCGGCCTTCCAGCCGCTCGAGGTCCCGGCACGGGTTGGGCCGTCGTCGTCGCGCCTTCATGGTTCATCTCCTTTTCCTGAGATGTGGAATTTCGGAACAACATTTGACCGACGGACTTGATTATCGCGAGGTCGAAATCCAGATGCAAGCTACGCAGCTCGTTATATCTGGACGGAATCACTTGATCAGAGGCCCTCTCCTTTCTGGGTGATTGAATGCCCCCAAAGGAAAGGATGTCCGGATTATGCCGCTTCGGCTTGGCGAGGGCCGAACTCAAAGGCCCAGGAAACGGCCCAAAGAACCAGATCACCAGGGTCTCCGCCGGCATAATCCGGAAGGCGGCATTATGGAAACTATGCCGAACGCGGCATAACTTCCAAGGCTGCTTGCTGGCCGGATCGCATCGTCGTCGCCGACCCGAACGTCGTGCGGCCAAAGCCACGCAGATATGGCACGATCACCCGACAGCCGGCGTTCGCGAGCGGCGTACGTACCTTGTCATAAGACCTTGGATCGTATGGCCATCGATGCAACAGAAGGACAGGATGTCCAGTTTCTGGACCTGTCTGCTCAAACTCGATTAGCAACTCGGTTGTAGTTGCTTCGCGAATAGTCGTGGTCATGAGGTCTTTATCCATCCCGGCATCGTGGTCATTGAGGCGCCTATCTCCTTACCTGTCCGCTGCCCTGAAACCCCTGGCTGATTCAGCTGCGGGCGTCATCATCTTCGCAAGCGGATGAACTCTCGCAACACATGCCATGAGGTTGACGTCGAAGGTGGTCGTCCTAAGGTCGCTCGTCTGTCTCGTCATCCAACCCGCCCTGTTCTTCGGCATGATCAAGCTCGCGGAATTGACCGGAACGATAGCGCAAGCGACCTTCGTCGGAAGCACGATGCCGCCCGCGACGCTGTCCTTCATGTTCGCACAACAGCACGCGACGTATGAGACAGAGAGCGTTGCGCGCGTCGGTCACATCGACCGAGCAAGCGACCGCCGATCGCGGCAAGATCACCGGCACTCCGGTCGACTGCGCTTGCGGCAATGGTGTGATCGATTGGCCGCGAATCGTCGCGATCTGCCGCATGGCCCCCGCGACATCGCCTTCTCCGTCGAGTGCGGCACCGTGGACCAGGCGGCCCGGTCCGTCAAGCACCTTCGAGCATTGATCTGATTATCGTATCTGGGGGAGAGGGGACCACCCGGGCCTCGCCTTCGCAGCGCCCATCGGTCTCGATGCCGGTCTCGATGAAGGTCAGTTGAGTGTAAGCCTGCTGGTGCCGCGTCAACTCATCGTAGAGAAACCGACCATTATCTTCGCCCTAGCGTTCGATCGAGGAACCGGGCGTCCACCACGTGGGGCGATCGCGCGACGGCATCGCAGAGCTCGCGGATGATGACCTCGCAACCGTTCAGGAGGATGCGCATGATGCCGCGGCCCTCACCAGTGCGCGGACGAACTCGGGGCTCGTGCCGCAGCAACCGCCCAGAAACGAAGCCCCGGCCTCGAAGAGCGAGGGAAGATAATCTGCAAACGCATCTGGGGTCATGGTGTAGACTGCCTGGCCGGCCTCGAGCGTGGGCATGCCCGCGTTCGGCTTGATCCAGACGGGCAGACCGGACGCGTCCTTGAGTCGGCGGCAGATCCGGGCAAACGACTCGGGACCCGCACCGCAGTTGGCGCCGATCGCGTCGACTCCCTCCTCGACCATGGCTCGGGCGGCCGTTTCGGGAGTCACACCCATCACGGTCCGGTCCTTGTTCCTGCCGCTGTCGAACGCGAACGAGACGATGATGGGCAGCCCGGTCGGCTTCGCCGCTTGCACGGCGAGGCGCGCCTCCTCGACATCGCTGAAGGTCTCGAAGAGCAGCACATCGGCGCCTCCCTCTGCCAGCGCCTCGGCCTGGGTCCTGAACGCATCGGTCACGCGCTGCTCGTCGATCTCGCCGGTCGCCATCACCTTTCCGGTCGGCCCCAACGAGGCAAAGACACGGACGCCGGCAGCCGACTGCTGCTTCGACAGCTCCGCTCCCCGGCGGTTGATCGCGACAGCTTGGTCCTCCTGGCCATGGGCCGACAGCGCCACCGGGTTGCCCCGAAAGGTGTTGGTCAGGATGACCATGCTGCCGGCCTCGACATACGACCGCGCCACGGCCTCGACGTCCGCCGGTCGGGTCAAGTTCCAGACATCGGCCGGCTCACCGAGCGCCAGCCCGCGCTTCTGGAACTCGGTTCCCCAGGCGCCATCAGTGATGACCGGTCCTGTACCAAGAACCGACAACAGCCGGCTCAATATTCCCTCGCTTTCCGGAACCGTTCGATTTGCTCCAGCGTCCGACCCTTCGTCTCGGAAGCGTGCTGTCCGACGATCTACCTTGCATCATATCACTATCTTCTCGTAAACTTTCCTTTTGCTACGAGTTCGACGCGTCGAGGAGTCCCTCGATAGCGGCGAGGTCACGCAGTGCCTCGGGAGCGAAATCGGCGCCATTGGGCCAAACGACTGTGCCGCAAATGGGATCGAGTTCCATACGCGCAAAAAAATCACGTTCCTGCAGCGGTTCAAAAACCGGCCCATCAAGGATCCCTCTCAGGCTAACCACCTTGATCGTGCCGTCGTTGAACGCGACTCGTATGCAAGAATCGCCGCAGACTTCAGCTTCAACGATGCGAAGTACCATGTTCATGTCCTCTGTTGCGGAAGCGCAAGCGGCCAGGACCTGGGGTCCTGGCCGTTTGGGGAGTTCCGGATCTGGCCGTCTAGCGTGTCCTCGGCTGCAGGGCCTGCTCCGCATGCTTTGCGCCGGTCTTCACATACTCAGGCACCTGGGCATTGCTCAGTTGCTCGTAGATCGCCTGCGCCTCCTTGCGCTGGCCCTGGGATCTAAGGACATCGGCACAGCGAAACAGGCCTTCGCTCATGGCGATCCGATTGGCCTGGGCCGTGCTCGAGAGGGCTTTCTCCAGGGGGGCGACGGCGTCAAGCGTGCCGATCCTGCCCAGGGCCCGCGCTGCGGCCTGCACGACTTCGGGATCAGGATCGTCGAGCCGCTTGACCAGCGGAGCAACAGCCTTGGGATCTCTCCGCACGCCGATGCTGCCGATGACGCCGACCAAGAGCCGTCCCTTGACCTTTTCCAGGGTGTCGCGCAGCGCGGTATCCACGGCCGGGTCGGGAATCGGCTCCAGACCGTAGCGGGCCATGTGCGAGAGCTCTTCATTGCAGAGCAGGGCCGCCAGTGGGGCCACCGATTCCCGGGTGCCAACCCGAGCCAGCTCGCGGCAGGCGTCGACCTTCGCCTTCCGCGGCGCGTCCGACTTGAGGATGGCAATCAGCTTGGCTTCTTCGTACTTGGGAGATGCCTGAGGTTTCTGCCCGTAGGACCGCGGCGTCGCCGCTGCCACCAGCACGCAGAGCACGGTGAGGGAAACGCGCGTTCTGAACATGAGAGGAGTTCCTTCCTGATTGAGCTTTCAGATGATCCAGGGTTCCCGCTGGGCCCGGCTGCGCAGGCGGTTGGCTTCCGCGTCGTTGAGGAATTCTTCCTTGACGGGGTCGTAGTGCATGTCGCGCTTGAGCCACATGCAGATGTTGGCAGCATGAACCGTGCTCATCGTGCGGTGCATCACCTCGGGGTTGGCCACGGTGTGTTGTCGCGACTTGACGCAATCAAAGAAGTTGCGCACGTGGTTCATGGGGCGCTTGGTGCGTTCCATATACTCGGCGACGAGCTTGTCGGCGTCGGCCAGCAACGATGGCGAGGAGACCTCGGGCTTCTCGTAGCCGTCGGCGATTGTGACCCAACCGTCGGTGCTCTCAAACTTCATGCCGCACGAGCCATGCCAGCCATCGCGCTGGAGGATCATCTGCACGCCATTGGCGAACTTCGTGACCATGCCATCGCCCGTGTCATTCTTCACGTACCGATATTCGATGGCCGACGTATTCAGCGCATCGATCCCCGCCTGGGACTGAGCGAACGTGTGCGCGCCCCACTCACCGATGCAGCTTGTGTGGAAATCGTAATGGCCGCGCCACCTGCCGTGGATGTAGGCGGAGTTGTATGGCCGCCAGGGACAGGGGCCAAGCCACGTGTCCCAATCCACTTCTTCCTTGGGGGGCTGTGGTTCGCCAGGCAGCCATGAGTGGTTCATGTCGGCCGCGTCCCGCGGGGCGATGTGAGCGCGGGCCGTATGGACCTTGCCCAGCCGGCCGGTGCGGGCCAGCTCGATCGCGGCCACGAAGTTGGCCTCGCTCAAACGCTGAGTGCCGGTCTGGTAAATGCGGCCGTAACGGCGGGCAGTCTGTACGACTGCGCGGCCCTCGGCAATGGTCATGCACGAGGGCTTCTCGGAGTAGACGTCCTTGCCGGCTCGCATGGCCATGATCGTGGCCAGCGCGTGCCACCGATCGCCCGTGGCAATGAGCAGGGCGTCAATGTCGGAACGCGTGGCGAGGAACTCGCGCATGTCCGCATACATCTTGCAATCGCTGTTGCCGTACTTCTTGTCGACCAGGTTCTTGACGTGCTCGCGCCGCACCTTCCGCACGTCGCAGATGGCCACGAACTGGACGTCCTTCTCCGGCAGCATCCAGCCCAGGTCGGACTCACCCCGCGCACCGATTCCGATGGCGCCGAGCACGATTCGCTCACTGGGGGCCACCGCGCCCCCCCGGCCGAGCGCCGATGCCGGGACAATGGTCGGCGCCAGCACCGCCGCGGCGGTCTGTAGACATTCTCTGCGTGTCATTCGGGTCGTGGACGTTGTCTTTTTGGTGGATCTCGTTCCACTCATCGCGTCGCCTCCCTTGAGAATCCCTGAGGTATCGCACAACGACTTCCTCGCGAAGGCTCTCCCTCGGGGACCACGGACTTGCGATCCCATCAGGTCTTTCTCTGCTGCAGCGACGGGTCAGTAACGACCCTCCGTGTCAACTCGCACGGACGCGGACATCCTGGTCGTATTGGATTATCCATCATGGATTGGAACAGAAAGCGCAAGTGAGGAATAGCCAGGCCTCATGGTCGAGCCTCTTGATGCCTGGCGTCATTCTCCTTTCTCCCCCCTCTTGACACAAGAACCGGCCTACCCACGCCATTGCGAATTGCAAGATAAATTTCATGCATGCATATGGCGATCGCTGTCGAGAAGTTGGCGACAAGGCGGCCGAGATCACAAGGAACAAGCGAGAGTCAACAGGCCAGCTCCATTGTGACGTCGCTGTTTCTTGAGAACTGATGGACATCGATTTCTTATAAAGCTCAAATCCTGGCAAACCCCAACGTGTTTCCTTGATTCACCCCGCTCTTAGAAACTCCTCGTCATTATTTGTCGGTTGTGTTGTAAGATATAGTGATGCTGGTCGATCGCGCATTGCCGTGCGCGTCAACCACGAGTCAAGGGTCTTCTCGAGAGGTAAAAAGGGAGTGGTTGACGAGTTGAGCAGTCGCCGTTCTCGGTTCCAGCCGGGAATCCCGATTTGCCTGGCTAATGACCAGGAATGGATATTCCCCGCGCCCGCGGCTGATTCGGAGTTTGCCGTCGAGTCCGCGGAAGCCGAGTACCTGGGACTGATCCATGTCGTGCAGGAGGCCGAGGACCAGAGCGAACGGCGGCTGGCGGAATTGGCCCTGGCAATTTTCCTGATCGGGCTGAATTACGAGCTCAGCTCGACGGACCTCGCGAACCTGTTCACGTTCCAGCCGCGATCGCAGAAGCTGACGAATTCGCAGCACGCGTTCGAATCGCTGGCTCGCGATCACATTCTCTCGCTGGCAAGGCGTGGGAAGCTACCTCTGCCCGCTCCTTCCCCTGGCGCCAAAAGGCGACGGCTTGGCCGTCGCGTCCTGGCCTGGCTCCGCGGTCGCGGGCCGATGCGCAAGGGGTTACCGAGCTCGCGAAAAGGTGAAGCCATATCGTGAAACAGAAAGAGACCAGTGAGGTATCACCGGTCTCGAAGGCTCTAGCCATGCAAGGCCGCCCTTAAGGAGAGCGTGTCATCGCGATGCGGACTGGGCATTGATCTGACTTTCCGCGATCTGGTTAAGAAGATGATCGGCCTGCTTTTCCTCCTCCAAGGTCTCGCCCAGCAGGCGCTTGACCTCGCCCAAGGAGAGTTGATCGGCCCAGGTGGAGAGGCAGCCGTACCCGGCAATCTCGTAGTGTTCCACCTTCTGCGCGGCGGCGATCAGCCCGGCATCGCGAACTTCGGGCTCCGCCTTGGCGTCAATCAACTCTGCGCCCTCCTCGACGGTTGCCGCCGCGGACTCGACAGCCGCAGCATCACTCACGTCCACCGGCAAGACCAGCCCGCGGCCTCCCCGCGCCTCGACGTCGCGCCGCGCGGCTTCCAGCCCGTCGCGGCCCCGCGCCACCAAACCAATCGACGATCCCAGTTCGGCAAAGGCCCGCGCCGTGGCTCGACCG
>JAFAHT010000521.1 GCA_019237095.1 Planctomycetaceae bacterium | reverse complement strand
GAGATCCTGGAGCACACGCGGGCGGCCATGGCGAAGGACCGGCGAACGGAGTGGCGCTGGATGCCGCCGGAATGCTTGGCCGAGTTGAAAGCGCTCGAAGACGAGGGTGACGACTTAACGCAACCAGCAGCGAAGAAACGATCTAATGGGCTTGCGCAGAAATAACCTTTACAAATCGACTCCAGCGCATGCGTTCCTGTTCGGCGACGGAAGTATCATGTTCGACGTCGAGCCTTTGCGGGAATTGTAAAGGTTATTTCTGCGCAAGCCCTAAGTGTACTGCCGCATAACCGCTTTTTGGGATCGCACCCTCGGAGAAGAGGAGGTCCCGGGTGTACTGACGTTCGGCCACGTTCTCGAAGAGAGTATCCACGGTGCTGGGCGGCAGCGCGTTCTCCAGCAGGGCTTGAGTCATGACCGAGACCGGGGAATCCTGGACGAACCGCTCGAAGACATCACCGAGGATCATGGCTGTCACCTCCGTGGGAATGCAATAACTCCTTGGGGGACGACAGTTTATCAGTATGTTTAGCGAGGTACACAGGGCTGGTTTCCTAACTCTACCGTTTTCTGCGTGTGCATGAAGAACCGGGTTGCAGAGAGCAAGTCCATCCTTTCAGATCCTGCTGGTGAAGTTCGTTCCCAAGAACGAAGGCCGGATGAAGGTGGACGCTCCCAAGCGAACCCGGTCGTGCCGGCGGGATCAGCCCACCGCCACCTCCCACCAAGCTCGTGGCTCGCGCCAGATTTGTCTACCCCTGGACCGCGAGACCTCTCCCCGAATCTGGGACGACGCCCCAGCCGTGCGACTCCTCGTGGAGAACTTCGTGAACCAGCATCCCGAACTGGTCCCCAAGTCCATGACCCAGGGATTCACCTTGTGCGGCAAGCTGCCGCCGTCCAAGAAACTCGCGGGGGTCGGTCTCCGGCGGGTGCGTGTTACCGAGACCGATGAGGACGGCCACTCCACGACCAAGGACTTCTTCCTGAGACCCAGCTTTGTCTGGCCCTCTTGTCGCGGCACCGTCGACGAGGTCGAGAAGGGGTTGCGGCTGTTGAGCTCCGGAGTGCCCTACTGTCCCTGGCCGCAAGTAATGCCCGAAATTCGGGCGATCCCTTCTGCAGGAGCAAAGCCCACCCCAATATGGGGGGAGCAAAATGTGGGGAAAAAACCCCTTCACTGACATCAGGCTGACGAATAATGCAATAATAATCTTCTCTGAATGGAACCGAATTTCGGGCATTACTTGCGGCCAGGGACACTACCACGTCGTCGCTGCCTGCCTTGGCCGCAATGCCATGTCCTGGGATCGCCTGGAACAGTCGCTGGGGCGCAACAGCCTGGTGGGCACCACGGTGCGTGATCCCCAGGCCTTGCCTCCACACCCGGCGGCGGACGAACATCATGCCCGGTCGTGTGGCGAGGCCGCCTTCATCGCGGTGACCGCCGGGGGCAATTGCCTGTTGGGAATCGCCCTGAGCAACACCGCCGGCGAGGTGGACCTCACCGCCGCCTACGGCCGGTTCCGTGACGAGGCGAGCGCCATGTCCACCGCGTCCGCTCCCCAGGCGGTGAACACCGACGGTTGGAAGGCCCCTGGAAGGCCACCCAGGCCGCGTGGCGGACGTCGTTCCCGAAGAGGGTCTTGATCGTGTGCTTCCGGCACGGGTCCTTGAAGATCCGCGACCGTTGCCGCAAGGCCGTCGAGCTTCATGGCACGGGTTGGGAGGTGTACCAGGCGGCAAGTGCTCAAGCCTTCCGTGGGACGATGGAGTCGTTTCGTCAGTGGTGAGCGGCCCGCTGGCGGTCGGGCCCGATGCACGAGGCGTTGGAAGAGCTTCGGAGTCGGACCGAGGCGTATGTTCTCCGTTCCAGTCATCCGGGGAGCTCCCGCACAAGCTACCAAGTGGACCGTCCCAGGAACGACCTGGATCGGTCGCTGTCCGCCACCCGCACCCGGCATGGGTACCTGGACACGGCGGAGTTCCGGCTGCGTGGCTGGGCGATGTTGATGAACTTTCGGCCGGTTGATCCCCAGACGCGACGCAGGACCGGTTACCAAAGCGCCGCCCATCGTCTTAACAAAAGAACATGCCATGACCACTGGCTGCACAACCTCTACATCGCCGCCTCGCTTGGGGGATTCAGAGCCTGAACGCAGAAAGCGGTAGAGTCGGTAAGTTTCCATTCACCGGTCGCCTTACGAGGCGACGTCGGCCTCCGGCTCCGCCAGATCGTGCGCACGATCTGTGCGGAGCTAGAGGTCGAGGTCGAGATCCTCAAGGGCCATGTCAGCCAGGACCACGTCCACCTAATTCGTCTCCTGCCCGCCGCACGTGTCGGCGAGCTACCTGAGGCCGCGACTCAAGGGGAAGAATTCCCGTCAGCTGATGCCGAAGTTCAGCCACCTGAAGAAGCACTGCTGGGGCCGGCACCTGTGGTCGCGGGGGTTCTTCGTGGCGAGTTCGGGGAACGTGACGGACGAGGTGATCATGGAGTCCATCCGGACGCAGGAGATGCCCAGGGAGGACGACGACTTAACGGCCAGGTGCCACCACATCCCGATCAGTTGAAAGACGAGACGGTGGCACGTGCCACCACATCCCGATCAGTCATCAGATGGACATGCTCGATTTGCACTCCATGCTCAATCGAGCATGCCATTCCGGTCACTCCGAGAACTTTCTA
>JAFAHT010000472.1 GCA_019237095.1 Planctomycetaceae bacterium | reverse complement strand
TGGGGTCCTCCTGGAGGGCCTTCCAGCAGTAGTAGGTGGTGGGTCCGATCCCGGCCTTGCGGCAGGCCTGGTTGATGTTCAAGCCGGCGTCGAGGTCGGCTTGGAAGTCGCGGAGGATGGCCGCGATCTGGTCCGGTCTGGGTCGTTTTCGCATGGGTCGCTCCCTGGCTCTCTGCCAGTTGTACGATTCCCATTAAGCAGTAGTTTCCCGAAAAACCAGCCTTAGTTTTCTCTTAATCAAAATATAAGCGTACAATCACAATTGCTTCGGCGGCCTGATGCGACCGCCAAGCCCTGTCATACAAGCATGCCGCCACAATGTGCAATGTAGTCAGTATGCGTTCATGCGTTTTCTCCTTGGCTCAGGCCGATTCTCGCTGATCTCCCAGCCAGTCCGAGAGACATTGCTGTATTTCACTGCGGTGCAACCGCAGCAGCCGTTCCACATCCAACACACTCGGGCGTTCCTTCTTGCGATTCCAGGGGGGAGGCTGCCACCACCCATGCTCGACTTCCTGGTCCAACCGGAATTGGAGCAGCCGCAACAGGCTCATCGTCGCCCACTGCGCCTGACTCGTTCGGCGGATCGGATTCTCGGTCCACGCCCGGCACTCCTCCCAACCCAATCGTTGCTTCAGATCGCGGAACCCATCCTCCTGGCGGAACCGCGCCGCGAACAATTCCACCATCTCCAACCCGCTCAGCGACACCGCCGAACTGACCAGCGTGAACCGCTCCTTGTATCCCTCCACTTCGGCGACCACGGCCTTGACCGGCACGTCGTGCCCCAGCACCCGCCACAGGCACACCACTTCCTTCCAGCGGACCTTCCGCCTCCGACCGTAGATGAAGGCATATCCCTCTTGCCAGGGTGCCTTCCACCGGCCGCCTTGACGCGGGGGCGGCAGCGCCGGGCCCCACTTGGGCAGCGGTCCTCGTTGCCCCGGCCGCCTCTCGGTCGGTGGCAGGGCTGTCAACCGTGCATCATGGCGCAACCGGCTGAGGAACTCGATCCGGGGATGCCCCGACTCCGGCACGACCAGCGGCCGGACCACCGAACCAAGGGCGTAGGCACCGTCGAAGACCCCCAGATGAGATCCACCGACCGCCTCCGCTTCCGCACGCAGCAATTCCACGGCAAGCTCACATTTGGTACGGAACGGGTGCCGTTGACTGGGGGGGTGCTTGCCGCCGGGCAACTGCGATTTCCGGAAGTACAGCCGACCGGCCTGGGGCAAGAACCAGGCGGGTTGATCGGGATTGTGCAACAACGCGCCCAAAACGACCCAGTTGTGGGCCCGCACGGTGGCGGCGCGATTGGGGCACCGGGCGGTGTATTCATGGAAGGTGCAGGTCCCCCAGACCTCGGGGCTGGAGCGATGGACCTTGGTGTCATCGACGGCCGAGACATGAAACCCATGCCAGATCCGCCCCGGTGCGGTCTCGATCACTTGGGCCAAGGAGTCTTCCACACCTTGGCTGTCCCAGGCACCGGTTTCGGCGAAGGTCTCCATTGCCTTCCAGTCATCGATTCGTTGCACGGCAATCACGGACTGGGTGATAGTGTGTTCCTCGACGTTGAGGACCAAGGCGGTGATCCACTCAACGAACCGCTTCCAGCCAGGGACAGTGAAACAACGGGCGAAGCCAGAGAGCAAACCTTGCCAATGCGACCAAATGGTTGTAGCGTTCATGAGACATCCTCCCCGCAGTGCCAGTAGGTCTGATCCCCTACTGGCAAGATCCGCTGGGGCGATGTCTTTTTCAACTCTTCGTGTGGGCGAACGACTCACCTTGTATTCGTATGTTTACCATAGGACGGCCAGGTTCTATAAATCCGAGTAAGCACAACTGTTTATGAGATAGGCGGATTTTTCGGGAAACTACTGCATAAGAGAAAGATGAAGAGTAAGATCAGGAAGAGGACTAAGATCAGCAGCAGGCGTTCCTGCATTCTTTTGGCGAGTGTATGAAGTCCGACTCTTAATCTTAATCTTGATCGTGCTCATAATCCTCTTCTTGATCGTAATCTTCCTCCTGATCTTGCTCTTCTTTGGAGACTTGTGGTGGCCATTCTTCGGCTGACCGCAGGTCTCGTTCGGCGAGGGGATCCTGACCGCGCCGTTCGGCTGACCGGAGGTCTCCAGGTGATGCGCCGACAGTCGGGGACCCTCGATGCGTGCGACTCTTCATCTGCCCGTCACCCGGAGAATCAAGGCCGTCCGAACGACGGAGTGGGCGAACCCCCGCCGCACGAAGCAGCTCGCTCTCTTCGGCTTCACTGGCCACCCGCCGCTGGCCACTCTGCCAAGCCGGTCGGCCATCGCGCGACCTCGGCTTTCTGGTCCTCTCCCCCTTGGAACTTTGGCTTTGTTTCCACCCCTCCGCCCCGGCCGTTTCTGACTTAAGGTCTTGCGATTCCAGGCTTTGCTTCGACTCCAAATTGGCTTTGTTTGGCGCTTTTTGGGGCGTCGTCATGTCGTCAGGGAGGCACTGCCCGACGCCATCGCCCTGTCCCGGTTGGCCTGCCGCGTGCGCACCTTCGTGGGGCAAGATTCCATTCTTGTCGTTCGTCGAGTCATCAATGACACGAGTGGAATCGTATCCCACGACCGGACCGGAGATTCCGTCCGTCATCGGCTCGCTGTTCTGCCCTTCATTGCAGCCACCCGCCTCCACCTCGCACTGCTCATCCCCCATCTTCAGTTCGCCCCCCGCCACCTGGGGCTCACCCTCCGCCACCTGGCATCCGTCATTTGCCATCTGCCCTCTGTCATCCGCCACCTGGCATTTGCCATCCGCCTTTTCCCCATTCCCTATTCCAAAATCCGCATTCCGCAATTTCCGGAGCGCGTCCAGCGTCCGCTGCAGCTCCCGGGTCTTGGCCGACTGGTAACGCCGGAGCCGCTCGAACTTAGGGCTCAAATCGAGCGCCGCGCGGTCGGCCCAGTCGGGGTCCGCGACCGCTTCGATGGCCTCGTTGCGGGCCAGCAGCTCCTTGAGGCTCTCGACGTGGTCCGCGATGATCGTGTCGAGGACCTCGCGCGCCTCGGCCGCGTTGCTGGGGCGGGCAACGATCTCACGCCAGCACTGGCGGTGGTTGAAGGAGGGATCGGTCCGAAACCGCTCTTCCCGGAAGTTCTCCCATTCCTCCGCGGCAAACTTGGGCACCAGCACGTCCCAGGCCACGAAGATGACATTGAGCACCGGGTCGTAAACCGACTCGGCAACCTGTTTACCTTGCAGCCGGATGAAGCGGAGCAAGACCGGCGTGTCCCACCGCGCTCCGCGGTCCAGCAGGATGCGGAATTCGGCCCACCGCGCCAGCAGCCAGCGGCAGCCCTCGGCGCTGGCTTCGAGCTTGGCGACCAGCAGCCGCGGGTCGTCGGACCAGGGCGGCTGCCTGGGGAATTTGACCTCTTCCGCCGCCGAGATGTAGAGCAGCCTGCGGCCAAGCTCCTGAATCTCCTCGAGCAGCCGCGGGTTAACTGCCTGGACCCGCTCGCGCGCGGCCGCGCGGATCCGCTGGTTCATGTGGGCCATCTCGAAGCGATCGGCGCGTTCGATGGCCAGCGTCAGCCGCGCCGCCTGGCAGACCTGGTCGAGCTCAGCCTCGTTGCTCGGCTGCAAGTCGTTGATCAACCGCAGGGTCTTCTCCCGCAGTTGATCGGGATCTTCGTGGGTCAAACCGGGCATGGTGGTGACGGCAGTCATGCCGTGTTTGAGGGCGTTGCACCGCACGCGGGCCTTCCCCTTCTCGGTTTTCGGCCCGCTGCTCTTCTGAGCGTTGCGGCGATTGGCTTCGATCTGGGCTGCAGAGGCCATGGTTGTGAGTTCTCCGGGGGTGTCATCAAGGAAAAGGTAGGGGAAGTTGACCCGCGGAAAGCCGGCAGCCTGCGTCAAGTCCGTGAGGGCGCACCGTCGACGATCCCGGTGCGTCCCCTGCGACGCACCCGGTTTCCCTGCATTGATCACGTTGTGCGTTCCGGGACCTATGGTTGAGGTCTTTCGGCAGTGGTCGATACTCTCTTCCTGTAGGATCTGGTCGGCCCGGGATAAAGTTGCAGACAGCGCCCCATTTTTTTCATTCTTTGCCCGGTTGGTGTCGCTGATGACTGGCCGGTGGCCACTTTCATTGCGCTGCCGGAGATCCTTTTCCCAAGGGTCGCGTGAGCCAGGCGGACCCGGGGGGTGAACGGAACTGCCGAGATTTCCTGTGTGCGAGAGAGCAGGTGGCCTCTTCTGCTCTCCGTGCCCAGGCGAAGGATGAGGCTGCAAAATCTCCTTTTTGAGACGGGTCAGCCGAACATGGCGCATTCTCTAGAGTAGGTGACAGTTGCATCCTCTGGCAGGGCTCGTGATCCTGCAGAGTGCTCGTCCGAGGTTTCCGCAAGCCGGGATCGCGCGGCGTCCGGGCGTATCCCTCGCGTGATCCGGCGACCTGGTCCCCAGCACACCCGCGAAACAATCGCAAGCGGCTGAGGCAGCATCCCGCCAGTTAATACTTCGGCGCTGGATCAATCGCCGTCGAGAATGCCAACGATGCCGGGGAAGTCGCTTGCCACAAGCCTGAAGCGCAAGCGAAGGGCATTGAATGATAAGCATTTTCGAACCTCGCTTGCGCTTCAGGCTTGTGAGCCCGGTTCCTGCCCGCTCGGACGGGAAGTCAGGAGCACCGATCCAGCGCTGTAGTACTAATAGCATCGAAAGATCCGATCATGCGATCGCTCACCTACCGAGAGAGGTTGTTCGTTGACTACTACCTCGGTGAATCGTCGGAGTCCGCCGTCGATGCCGCGCGCCGAGCTTGGTATCCATCGCCTGAAGAGCTGGGACCGCGACTTCTCAAGAAAAGTGCAGTTCAGGCCGCCATCGCGGCCGGCGCGGGAACGGCCGCCATCACTCCCAACGAGGTCCTGGCCCGGTACGCCGATATCGCGGCGAGCGACATGAGGGATTTCATGGCCGTCGACAAGAATGGCGGATTCAAGGTGGATCTGAAGCTGATCCAACAAAGGAACCTGGGTCATCTCATCAAGCGAGCGCGAATCCACAAGGACGGAAGCCAGGACATCGAGCTGGAACCCAGGCTGCCCGCCCTGGCCAAGCTCGGCGAATATTTCAATCTCGGGAAAGGTGAAGCGGAGCCGCAGGTCACCCTGGACGAACTGGCCAAGAACTTGAGGGCGCAATATGAGGAATGGGAACGCGCGGAGATGCAGAACCGTCGAGGAGATGACAAAACTACTGAGGTTGTGCCACAACGAGCCGGAGCTGTTCAATAAGCTGTTCCTGAACCGCCCTCCTTACTGGTCCCGGCAGATGGATCTGTGCCGATCGGTCGTCGAGTACCGGACTACGGTCGCGTATTCCGGCAACATGGTCGGCAAGGACTATTGGATCGCGGGAATCATCGTCTGGTGGTTGTTCACCAGGCCGGACGCGCTCTGCATCATCACGGGGCCATCGCAAATGGTGCTCGGCAGCGTGACCTTCAAGGAGATCAGACGGTGCCTCGATGGGGCCGTCCTCCGGTTCGGGGGCAAGCTTTCCAGCGGCCTGAAGGCCAGCCCTGCGGTCATCGAGATCGCTCCCGGCTGGCAAGCCCTGGGGTTCAGTACCACCAGCGTGGAGCGGTCGTCGGGGCAGCATGCCAAGCATCTTCTGGCCGTGGTCGAGGAAGCCTCGGGAGTCGAGGACTTCGTCTTCGACGCGATCGACTCGCTGGGCTATGAGCGACTGGTGTGCATCGGCAATCCGATCCGGGCGGAAGGCAAGTTCGTCGACCTGATCCGCCAGGCCGCCCGCGACCGGGCCGACAATGTGCCCCCCCGCCTGGCCGTCAACGCCATCCGGATTCCGAGCACGGAATCCCCGCACGCACACCAGGAGAAGAGCGAATTCGGGCTGGCCGATCGAACCTGGCTGGAGAGCATGTACCGCAAGTACGGCAAGGGCTCCCTCTGGGTGGGGTCGCACATCGACGCCCGCATCCCCGATGTGGACGCCGAACAACTGATCGATCTCACGTGGCTTGATCACCACAGCAAACAGCAACGGCCGCAACTCCCGCCGACTCATCCCGTCAACTCCACCAGGCGGATCGCC
>JAFAHT010000447.1 GCA_019237095.1 Planctomycetaceae bacterium | reverse complement strand
AGCCCCGAGGCGCCCGCCAGCATGTTGCGCACGAACCGCTCGTGGCCCGGAACGTCGATCAGGGCCAGGCGATGGGCTCCCAACGACAGCGCAGCGAACCCCAGGTCGATCGTGATCCCACGCTGTTTTTCGGCTGGTAAACGATCGGTGTCGACTCCTGTCAAGGCACGGACCAAAGCTGTCTTGCCGTGGTCGATATGCCCCGCCGTTCCCAGGACCAGGTCGCGCTCGCCGCTTGCCATCGCCGTCTCGCCAAGAGTTCGATCCGACCGCCTCTTGATGAAGTCAGTCTAGCGGTTCTGTCAGGCCCTGGCGATGGAAGGCGGTCTGTGCAACGAAAGGCTCCCTTCTCTCCTGCGGGTGGACGAAAGTCGGCCGATGCGATCGGTCCCAAGGTGCAAGAGCCGCAACAGTGGGCGGTTCCGAGCCAGGTGGTCAATGGTGGCGCGATCCGGATGCATTAATCATGATCATTGTGTACTCGGGCGCGAACCCGGCAACGTCGCTCTCCGAGTTGCCGGGCACGCTCGTGGAGAACGCGTAGGATTCGGATTTGCTTCGCGGGTGCGCACTCGGAGGAGCGGAAGAAGGAAGCAGGCTCGAGGGCACTGTGACTTTGACCGTCTCGCCCGCGACCTGCACGGAGCTTGCGGGAAGGGTGGTTGTAGATATCTCCTGGTACTGCGAATTCAGCAAGGATACCGTACCGGTGATTCCGTCTGAGCCAGTGGTGACATCGACGACCGCGTCGAACGCGATCCCAGGCCGCCCCATGATGGGACCAGGTGAGCTGGCACCGCCGCGATTGACCAGGAAGGAGTAATTGGCCGTCTGGGTCGCATCGATGGGAAGCAGGACCTCACCGGTGAACTGGATCTCTTGCTGAGGGCTGATCGTGGCATCGGCGCCAACGACATCCAGATCCGCAAGCTTGGGACCGGTGTAGGCCGAGTTGAACATCGGCGCCTTGAGGACACGGCTGCCGACGATGCTCTGGTACAGAGGGTGTCGTGTCAGGCTGAGTTCATAGAGGCCCGCGATTCGACCGGAAACGTTCTTGGGAAGCTGGCTGGAAACTACTGCCGGAGAGAGGGGCGGCTTTGCCGCCGGGGGAGAGGGTGTCAGAATTGACAGGAGCGAGGAGCTCATCAAGGCTCGATCCTCGAGCGGCTCGCTCGCAGGATGGTGGAGTCGCCTGGTGCGATGCCCGGTCTCGCCCCAAGATCCTCGCCCGAGAAAAAGCGACATCTCCTGCCCTCCATGTCTGAACTGACCGGCGAGCCGGTCAGGGAGATCCGTTATTGCTCCATGCATCATGCACGGGCAAAAAGCAATTTGCCGACCAGCGTTTTCCACTGCGAGATCCGGATTCTTGAGAACAAACCCCCTTATTTTCCAGGTTTGCCACGGCGCTTTGGCAAAGCTTGTCGACAGTGCTGGTTTTAAGGGGAAGCATACCCCAAACCTCAGCGGGAGCCAAGGCGATCCTTTGAGGTTGATCTTGCGGTGGATCAGCGACCAGACAAGGCTTCGCTCTTTCCTCAAGAAGATCAACGGACAGGGCTACGCCCTGTGCTGAGCTGTTTCGCCCCGTAGCGGCACAACAGCGTCCCCAACAGACTGGCATATTACCTTCCGCTGGGGTTGTCTGGGCAAAAGGGCGAGGATTCACCTATCATAGATTGCACGGACCGAATCCAGGCGGCGACTGAGGAGCTTGAGCGGCTAGTGGTGCTGGCGCTGACACTCCCACACTCCCGCTAGTGACCAAATCGCGCTTGACCGGAAGCTCATCAGAGACCATACTCCGCCTTCCCGGATGCTCAGCCCTGAGATGGATTCTTGGGATCGGGCCGCACCCGCACGAGTCAAGGAAGACGAGACATACCGTGGTTTTCTGCATCCTGCTCATATGTGATGCCTCCTCAAGCCGTTCTCGCACTCCCCGCTGGCGCCGGGCCATTCCGGCCGGGCAACGGCCAACAAGCCGGGCTGACGTTCCCCACTTGGGTGACCTCCCTTCATCCCAGATCATGATCTCGGGGAATGACCGGCGGCCGCTGGACAATCTCCGCAAGCCGGTGTGGCTCGCACTCTTGCGAGACTTCTGGAACCGCGGGACCGCTGATCGACGACATGAGGGGGGACACGGTTCATGGTGATCTCCAACGGTTACCTGATGATCTTCGCGCTGGCGATGATGGGCTGCGTGCTGGCCACGCCACTGGTCACCCAGATCGCGAGCTGGGTCGGTGCCATTGATCGGCCCGACCAGTTCCGGCGCATCCACACCGGGGCAATTCCCCGGCTCGGCGGTCTGGGCCTGGCTCTGGGCATCGCCGCGGGAACGGTGTTCCCGCACCTTTCAGGATCGTCGCGATTCGTCAGCCTGCCGCTGCCGGATCTTCATCAAGAGTGGGCGATCCTGAGCGCCGCGCTGATCATCCTGGTTGTCGGCTTCGTCGACGACACACGATCGATCGGGCCGCGTGTCAAGCTACTGGGGCAGGCCCTGGCCGTGCTGACGCTCTATCTGGGGGGCATCCGGATCCAGACCATTGATGTGCTCAGCCTGAACCTCGACCTGGGACAGCCGGACCTCGCGTTCAGCCTGCTGGGAATGCCCGTGGATCTGGCGCTGCCCAGCCTGGTGGTGACGATGCTCTGGTTCCTGGGCTGCATGAACGTCTGGAACCTGATCGACGGCATGGACGGCCTGGCCTCGGGGGTAGGGCTGCTGGTCAGTGGGACCTTGACCCTTGTGGCCATTCACAACGAGAACGTCGGGGTAGCGGTTCTGGCCGTGGCACTGGCGGGCAGCCTGGCGGGGTTCTTGCTCTATAACTGGCACCCTGCCTGCATTTTCCTGGGAGACAGCGGGGCTCTCCTGATCGGGCTCCTGATCGGCGTGATTGGCGTCCAGGGCTCGATGAAAGGGCCCTCGGCGATCTCGATCCTGTTTCCGATCCTGGCGATGGGCCTGCCAATCTCGGACACGGCAATGGCGATCTTTCGCCGTTGGGTGCGCAACCTTCCCTTGAGCGCGGCAGACCGGCGGCACGTGCATCACCTGCTGATCGGCCTGGGTCTAAACCCGCGTCAAGCCGCGCTCTTGCTCTACAGCTTCTCGGGCTTTCTCTGTGGAGCGGTGCTTCTGGGCGTGGCCCTGCGAAGTGAGTTCCTGGCGCTCGTTTTGGGCATTTCCGGTTGCCTGGCGTTCCTTGTGGTGGTGACCAGCCGGCGCGACGAGCTGACCAACCTGCGCGGGGACTTGCAGGCCCGGATGACGCGGGGCCGGCAGGAGCGCCAGGCAGCCAAGTTGACCTGGGAGGGCATCCAGAGGATTGAGCTCTGCGACTCGGCCACGGCCGCCTTCGAGATCGTCGAGCGGACCGCCCAGCATCTTGGCTGCGACCTGTTGCAAGTCTCCTGTACGAGTGCCGACTCGCCACTGCGGCCGATCGCAAGGGGTGAAGTCCAGGATCTGGCCGGTTCGGCGAGCGCGATGTCGGGACCGGGTGCCGTCTTTCGACTCTCCGGTGGCGAGGGACTTTGGATCACGGTCCGCGTCGAGCTGGGACGAGAGCCAGACCTGGCGTCGGACATCGTGTTTCGCTACCTGGAACGGCTCGGTCAAGCACTGGCCGGGCGTCTGGAGTGGTTTCAGTCCATTGAGTCGAACACGTCGGAGTCGCGGATTCTGGCGGCAGAGACCAGTATGGTCGAGCCGCTGATCGCGGTGTCCTCGGCCCCGCGAGGTGAGCCTCACGGGATGACCGGCGTCATCTCCCGAATCCTCGGGATGAGACTTCACATGCAACGACCGCACGGTGAAGTGACTACCCCGCGGCTCCCGGTCGTGGAATCCGTGACTGCTCCGACAGGCCTCGCCCGGCGATGAAACCTGGATTTGTTCCGGAGGCACTCATGGACGGAATCGTGCCGGTTCGAGATCATTCCGCCGCTTCGGCACCGAGCCCAAGCGTCAATCGCCACGCCCCCATGGCCGTTCCGGCATCCCTCCCGATCAATCCGGCGGCCGTGAAGACGCCGTCCGACTACATCAGAGCCATGCGGCGGCGGGTCTGGCTGATCCTGGCGGTGGCGGTGCCCATGGCCATCGTGACGTCGATCTGGGCCCTGCGACAGCCGAAGATTTATCAGGCCCGTGCCGAGGTCACGATCGACCCGCCCGAATTCAACCCGCTCCTTTCGACCATGGTATCGCACGAGATCGGCCGCCACGATCCCATCACTCAGGAGCGCTACATCCCCAACCGGATCGCGCAGCTCCAGAGCAAGGGACTGGCCGAGAGGGTCTTCAGCAACCCGAGCTTCGCGTCCGAGGTCGCCGCCTTCGACGACCCAGCCCAGGAGCTCATCCTGAACGGGTTGCAGGTGCGCCAGATCAACAAGACGAACATGTTCTCCGTCACGCTCGAGGGCAGGGATCCCGCACGGACTAAGAACCTCTTGGAGTCGCTGCTCGAGGAATTCAAGAACCTGACGCAGTCGGAGAGCCGGGACCGGACGGAAGACACCAAGATCTATGCCAACGACAGGCTGAGAACGCTCAAGAACGACCTCGACGCTATCGACCAACGCATCTACGCCCAACTCAAGACCTTACGCACCATCGGCCCGGGGGGAAAGAACATCTTTGAGGAGCAGTATATCAACCTGGGCAACACGCTAATGCACAAGCAAGAGCGAATCGGTGAGCTGAACCAGCAGTTGATGATCGCCAAGTCGTTTTCCAGGAACGGCTTCAATGCTGGCCCAGGACCTCGCGAGCAACAAATTGCCCTGCTCGAGGCCGAGAAGAAGAAGTGGGTCCGGGTGATGATGAAGGCCAAGCGAGCCATCAAAGCCGAACGCTTCGACAGCGACCCCGCGGCCAGGGAATATGCCCAGCGACTCCAGGAGATCATGGACGAGCTCGACGAGTTGCGGTCGCTCAAGACCCAGATGTCCGACAACCCGACGGAGATGATCCTGGGGCAGTATCAGCGCGAAATCGAGGACGACAAGGCCCAGCACCAGGCTGTCCTGACCCAGATGCAGGAATCGATGCCCGATCATCAGAAGTTCCTATCGATGGTCGAGGATCGCCACCAGGCCCGGCAGAGTATTAACGAGATGGAGCGGAACATCGCCTCCTTCGATCTTCTGGCCAGGTCGCAGAAGGACCCGGTAAGAATCCCTCCCAGCGTGGTCGAGCCGACCGTGCCGATCAAGCCGAGCCGCGGACTTTACATCGGCCTGGGGCTACTGGCGAGCTTTGGCATGGGAATCGGGCTGGTGTTCCTGCTGGAGCACGTCGACCACTCGGTGAAAGTCCCCGAACATGTGACCCAGGGGCTGACCCTGCCTCTGCTGGGAGTTGTGCCCCGGATTCGTCGGACCTCGCTGACGCACCGCGGGGGCCATCTCTGGACACCCAGTACTCCCGATTCGATCGAGGCCGATGCCTTCCGCAACATCCGTGCCAGCCTGCTCGGCGTCGCCGATCGCCACGGCCCCATTGTGACCCTGCTGGTGACGAGCCCCAAGGCTGGCGATGGCAAGAGCACAGCGGCTCTGAACCTGGCCGCCACCTGCGCACGGGCGGGCGAACGGACTCTTCTCCTGGATATTGACCTTCGCCGTCCCAGCCTGGGTGCTGTTTTCCCGGCGGAGCCCGAGAAAGAGGGCACGACGCGCGGCCTGGTCGATGTGCTTCAGGGCACACTTCCCTGGCAGAAGACGCTTCGCCATACCGAGCTGCGCAATCTCGACTTCATCCCCACGGGCGACCCGCGCGACATCCCCATCGAGATCCTGGGCACCCTTGAGCTGCGGCAGTTGCTGACGGCCCTGGAGAACCACTACGACCGGGTAATCCTGGATGGTCCGGCCGTTCTGGGGATGGCAGATTGCCGGCTGCTGGGACGGATGGTCGACGCCTCGGTGCTGGTCATCCGCGCCGGCGCGCATCAGCTCGTGACGTTGCAGCGCGCCAAGGCGATGCTGGAGCAGTCACACGTCCCCATCGCCGGCGTGATTGTCAACAGCCTGAGCGAGGATGTGCAGAACTGGTCGAGCTATGGCTACGACGGCGGGGCCCATGCCGGAATCTCCGCGCGAAGCGCGAAAGGCTTGGGGACTCGTGAGGCATTGGCAGTGAATGCGTAGAACGACTCGACAGAGCTGTCTGGATCGAGACCAACCCCCAAGAAAACCCTTGACTTGAGGCGGAGTCGTCACCCCGTGAATTGGCGTGAAAAGGTTGTGCAGTCGAGCGATCGTGTCATCTGCGCCCTGATCGCGGTGCTGGTTCTGGGCAGCGTGCTGGGTTTTGGCGGAGCCGTGTGGTGGTTTCGTCCCGTGATGGCTGTAGCCGCGTTTCTGCTGGTCGCCATCAAGCTCGCGCAGAGCCTCGCCACGGGCAGGATGCCCATCCTGAAGAGCCCGCTGGGCCTGCTTGGGCTGCTGGCTCTGGGGTTAGGCGTGGTGCAACTTGCCCCGTTGCCCGCGGGTCTGGCGAGCCGGCTCTCACCCGCGGCCCACGAGGCCTATGCCCGGGGGCTACTTCCGCGACTGGTCCACAAGGACGATCCTGAGGCGAGCCTGCCCCAAGCGCCCCAGCTCCGTTCGCCGGCAAGCCTCGATCGGTCGGCCACCCTTCGCTGGCTGGTTGAAGCAGCTGCCTGCCTGGGGATCTTCTGGTCCGTATCTCATTTCACCGATCGCCTGGGAAGACTTTACCTGGTCTGGGGACTTGTGGTTGCCGCGTTCCTGTTCAACGTGGCCCTGGCGATCGTGCAGATCACAAACCGCAGCGACGGGCTTTACGGTCTCTTTATACCAGGCAGTGGCCCCTCCTGGGCCCCTTCCCTGAATGACCTGCTGGATGCACCCACCACTGCCGCTCTGCGGAACCTGGCCGACTCCTCCGAGCTCGGAGCCGACACAGCCGTGACAACATCGAAGGCCGTTCTCATCCCCACCACTCCGTTTCTGTTCGGGACCATGATGGGAGGCCCGGGGGCATTCCTGGCCCTCGGAGCGCTGGCCTTGCCCCTGGCACTGGCAATCGTCTTGCACCTGCTATCACCACGCGGCAGCCGGGAGAGCCTCTCGGGCAGGCTCGGGTATTCCAGCCAGGGGAGCCTGGTGCTGCTACTCGTGGTCATGATGCTGCTCGGTTCGTTTCTGATCGGTCTGGCCGCCGGTCCGTGGTACTGTTTGCCAGTGATCCTGGGGCTGGCGACCGTCGCGCTTCCGGCCCTGGTTTTGCCAGGTCCTCGCTGGCCGGCCCTGTGCATGGTAATTCTCTTGCTTGCCGGAATCGGCCTGGGGGTGATGCTCGAGGGCTTCTGGCCAGTGCTGCTGGGCGGACAATCACCCGTTGGGCCTCCTGATCTGGACTCGACCCGAGCACTCTGGTCCGAGAGTGTGGAGATGATCCGCGAGTTTCCTCTGGTGGGAGCTGGACTGGGAAGCTTCGGCGTGATCCACCCGTACTTCAAGGACCGTGACTTGTCCTCGACGACGGCCATGAGCAGTCTTCTCCAGTGGAGCGTTGAGTCCGGGGCGGTCGGCCTGGGTATCCTCGCCCTGGGCGTGCTCTGGTGCCTGATCCGGCTTCCCAGCGTTCTGAAGCGGGTCGGCCTGATCGACCGTTCTCTCGCTCATGGCTTGATCGGAGCGGCCTTGAGCTTTAGTCTATTAGCCGCCGTACACTGGACGATCGAACTTTCAGCCGTGGCGATCTCGGCCAGCGCCTTGGGTGGAACCTGGAATCGCTGGCTGGCCGGCGGCACGGACCTGTTTGTTGAGCGCGGGTAAAGCAGCCCGCCGCGGGCGTGGCTCACGGAGGAGTCGATCCCACGATGCCAGAGTCTATCTGTCTCCACATTCAGGATCGAGAATCGGGCCCGATCCGTGTCGTGGAGATTCCGTGGATTTCGGTTCGGATCGGCTGCGCAGCCTATTGCGAGGTTCGGCTGGTCGACCTTGAACTGGCGGAGGAGGCATGCAGGCTCCAGCGGCGCGGGCGAACCTGGCATCTTGTCCCTCTCGGCCCCAAGGGGTCGATCCTGGTCCAGGACCAGCCGATCGTGGGACCCTGTCCATTACCTTTTGACGTGCCCTTCCGCGTTGGCTCGATTTGCTTCACCCTGCGACAGAACCGTTCTTCGGATCCGGACTGGGAGATGTACCGAACGCTCTCGTCCGCGCAGCACCGAGGGCCGATGTCCATTAACCCGTTGCCCGTGTCTCTGCCGGCCGTTGAGCGCTGTATCGCATCGATCGCGCCTCCTCGCTCTCAGCCGGGCATCGTCCACGAATCCAGTATCCCCTTGGCGCATCGGATCGAGCCGCCTCTGGAGCGATCGACAAGTCCCCGCCCGGTGAATCCGTGGGAGGCGCGGTGGAAGGCCGCGGGAGCCCGGCTTCAGGCTGACCGCAAACAGCCTCTCCCGCCCGGCCGGCCGCATCCCAGCCCGCCTGCGGATCGTTATCAGAGCGTCCCTCTCAAGGAACCATCCGTTCCTTTGTCCAGGAAGGCTGAACCCGCGGTCTCCCCGTCTCGGTCACGAGGATTTTCTACTCATCCGCTCACACCGGCCGCTGCTCCGGAGTATCCGGTTCCTCCTTCAATATCACCACGCTCGCGACTCGACGCAAAACTTCCCATCAAGGCGCCCACGCAGCCCGCGGAGCCTTCCATCGCCACAGCGAGACTGGAGAAGATCACGACACGCGATCGGCAACCAGCCTCTGTGATGGTGCAATCGACCGAAGCCGAGAAACCCGGTATCGAATCGATCGCCGAGGAAGCCGATTGCCATGCAAACTGCCAGAGCCACGACCCGGCGAACAAGCCCAGACTCGCGGGTGCGTACGATGATCAAACACTCGATGGTCACTCCGCCTGGTTGGAATACTACTTTCCAGAGGATTCTTCCCCTCCTGCGCCGGTTGCATTTCATAGTCTGCGGAGTTCCCCCGAGGAAGGGGCGGAGGATGAGGTCTGGGTCGCCCAGCCAGTCCAGCGATTCGTGGCGGACACTTCGTGGACGGGAACAATCTCCTTTCTCGAGATGGGCTCTCCCGATGTGATCGTGTCGACCTCAACAGAAGCCTCCGGGTGCCTAGAGACTGGAGATTCCCGGCACAAGCCCGGGATCGAGCCTGAAATCCCAAGGCCGAAAACAGGACCGGACTTGCCCTCGGCAAAGGACATCCTTGCTGCCGTTTCGATGCGGCCCTCTGCTCTGTCTGGAAAGCCGTCAACCCGGATGAATGAGGATCAAGGCAAGCCGACCGAGCGTCGGGAGCCAGGCCAATGGTTTCCTCATCTTTGGCTGGTCTGGCCTCCCACCGCGCTTCTGGTGATCGGGGTGGGAATCGTGGGCTCGCTGCTTTCCCTTCGGTGGTCTGGCGATTCCTTCAACGCCTCGGTCGTGAGCCAGCGTCTCTTCCCTCGTTCCGAGAATCCGGGCAGGGAAAAGCCTCTTCCGGAGTCGGTTGTTCCCCCTGAATCCTCGTGGTGGCAGACGACCCCGCTACACCTGGCGGAATGGGGGGTCTATCTTGGACGATCGAGAACGGATGACGATCGAACCGAGGAGGGTCGGGAATTGGTCGAAGCGGCAGTCCGGATCTCACCAATCAACCCAATGGCCCGTCTAGCTCGAGCACAGCTCGCATCGAAGTCGAGCAAATTCGCCAGCTGGGCACTCGACCTGGGCCTCAGTCGCGATGCAGTCAGCCTGGCCTGGAGCGCCCGGGCGCTCCGCCACGCTGGAAAAAAGGAATCCGCAATTCGAGTCTACCGGCAGGCTCTGCGGATCGCCTGCAGTAATGACCTGGCGCCGGCTTCGAAGCCGACATTCAACGACGAGCCCAACGTTCGCCGCTATCTTTTGCCCGGTGAAACGACCGCCCGGGCAATTGTCCGTGAACTGATCACCGCTGCCGACTGGACCTTTCAGGACTGGTCCGAGGCCTTGCCCAAGAACACGGTCGCCATCCTGGCGGCGGCTCGAATTCTCTGCGAACGCGAGCGGCCGGAGGCTCAAACGCTGCTCAAACAGATGCTCAACCAAGAGCAAGAGATTGGATCAACAGGCGCGGCACGGGCCGTCCAGACCGCAATGATCGCCGAAGCCCACGCCTTGCTGTCCCAGTGGAGAGAGGCCGAGCAAGAGTATCATCAAGCAATCGACCAGATCAGTGATCTCACGATCAAGCGGTCCTGGTGGTTCAACCTGGCGAGTGTGGCGCTTCAGCTCAACGATGAGGCGCAACGGAAAGTCGCTCTCGAGGCGGCCCTCGAAGCCCCCACGAGCGACGATATCAGCCGGAAGGCACTCGAACTGCAGCGCGAGTCGGAACCTCTTGGCCGGCTCCGATCCAGCGGGACCAAGGCCAACTGAGATCAACCAAGGATAGGTATTCCCGAGCCGGCCCGAAGGACGAACAGCCATGGCGGTGATCAATGACGATGCCTGCCCCCCCACCGCAAGCCCGGTTCCCACGCCGCGGCCGAGTGAAACTCTGCTGGCCCTCTTTTCCCAGGCGGTCCGCGACCCTGCCCAGCGCGTGACAGTGATTGGAGGGCTCATCTGTTTGACCCTGTTCGGCATCCTATTCCGGGATAATCTCTGGCATTTCTACTATGCCTGGACGACTGATGATAACTACAGTCATGGATTTCTCGTACCGTTGCTCAGCCTCTACTTTGCCAGCCAGGTTATCCGTCATGGGCCGGTGGAAATTCGGTCCGGGGTGATCTCGGGGGGAATCCTGCTTGGGCTTGCCCTCCTGGGACGACTGATCACAATTCCCTTGCCGATTCCCTTCCTGGGAGACCTCGCACTACTGGTCGGCCTGGCGGGAATGTTCACCCTGATCCTGGGAACCAAGGCACTCAGTCGGTACTGGTTCGTGTTCTTCTTCCTCGTGTTCATGGTGCCCTTGCCCATCGCCATGTACTCGCGGATCGCTTCACCGTTGCAGTTGCTGGCCAGCCGAGCTGCGTCGACCGTGATGAACGCGACAGGGGTTCCTGTCCTCTGCGAAGGGAACAGGATGACGCTGCCGGGAGGGGTGCAGATGTTCGTGGCCGAAGCGTGCAGCGGCATGCGACAGATGACTGGGTTCCTCGCCCTGACCGCGGCCGTGGCCTACCTGACTGCGCGGCCCGGCTGGTACAGAACGGTCGTCGTCCTCGCGGCATTGCCAATTGCCCTGACCGCGAACGTGGCTCGGGTTGTTTTGACAGGTTATATCATGCACTTCGTCAATCGTGAGTACGCCTCGGGTACTTATCACACCCTCGAGGGAATCTTGATGATGGGCTTCGGCCTCTTACTCTTGAATTCCGTCTGCTCCTTGTTAAATCAGTTCTGCCAGAACCCGTCCGGCCAGGACCCTGGAGATCCTTTCAAAGACGCGTCTGGGACCTTACCATCATCGTCCCAGTCGCTTCCAGGACGAGCCATATTGAGCGGGCCAGTTGGCTGGACAAGCGGGGGAATCACGGAAAATCTGGCCCCTCTTCGCGCACCCAAGGGTCGACCATGACACAAATGCACCGCTGTCTATTATGCGCCGGAATCCTGATGATAGGTCTGGCTGCGCAGGGCGAGCTCAAGCGTCTGAACCAGACTGAACGCCCTTCATTACGTCGGGATCTTGAATCAATCCCGCTGGAGCTGGGCGATTGGGTGGGCCGGAAGGAGGACGTCGCCCCCGACATTGTCGAGCGGGCTCAGACCACTGAGTACCTCAACAGGGTTTATGAGAGCCGGACCCAGCCGGGCCTGCGGCTCACGCTCTGGATCAACTATTCGGAGAAGGGAACAAACTTACGGCACACGCCAGAGATTTGCCTTCCGTCCGGAGGCTGGACCAAGATCGAGTCGCAGACCAAGGTACTGAACGTTCTGGCCCCGAACGACAAGGTGGTGCGGATTACCCGTATGGGCTACGGCCGAGGTGAACTGGTTGAACAGGTGGGATTCTGGTATTACATTTTCGGAGAAGGCAAGCTGGAAAACTTTGTCCGGCAACTGCCGATCACCAGCCGGAGCAGTCACGGACAGACCACGCGTGGTTCCTCGATGACCGTGGAGATTTTCTATCCTGGAGAGCACGACCCTGACGGCGATGCGCTGCGGGATTTCGCCCAGGCGTTGCTGATCGCCCTTGAGCCCGTGCTACCCCACGATCGTGCTGAGTACTACGTTCCTTGAGAGAACCACGCGAGATCACGCCCTAAGATAACCAGGAATCGACATCATGAAGCGTGCTCTGATCACCGGGATCACAGGTCAAGACGGGTCCTACCTCGCGGAGTTTCTGCTCGGCAAGTCCGATTACGAGGTTCACGGCCTGGTTCGACGGTCCAGCTCACTAAACCGCCAGCGAATCGATCATCTGTTCAAATACGACTCCGAGGTGCGGGATCGTTTCCACCTCCATTACGCAGACCTGGCCGACGCCTCGAGCCTATCCCACGTGATGGAGCAGGTACGGCCCGATGAGGTTTATAACCTTGGTGCGCAAAGCCACGTCCGGGTCTCGTTCGACCAGCCGCTGTACACGGCCGACGTGGTGGGGCTGGGGACACTGCGCCTGCTCGAGGCGGTACGGCAGATCAACCGGGCCAAGCCGGTGAAGTTCTACCAGGCGTCGAGTTCTGAGATGTACGGCTCGGCAGCTCCGCCCCAGGGGCCGAGCACTCCGTTTCATCCCCGCAGTCCGTATGCCTGCGCCAAGCTCCATGCTCACTGGCAGACCATCAATTACCGGGAAGCCTACGGCCTGTTCGCGTGTTCGGGGATCCTCTTCAATCACGAGAGCCCGCGCCGGGGTGAGTCGTTTGTGACCCGGAAAGTCACTCTCGGTGCCGCACGGATCAAGGAGGGACTGCAAAGACGTCTGGTCATGGGCAACCTGGATGCCAAGCGTGACTGGGGTTTCGCCGGAGATTACGTCCGGGCCATGTGGATGATGCTCCAGCAGGAGAAGCCCGATGACTACGTTGTCGCCACCGGCGAGACTCATTCGGTTCACGAACTCCTCGAGCTTGCCTTTGCCCTCGTGGACCTGGACGATCGCGACTTCGTCGACTTCGATTCCAAGTACACCCGGCCGTCCGAAGTCGACGTTCTGCTCGGTGACGCCAGCAAGGCGCGGCAGGTCCTGGGCTGGAGGCCCGAGGTCGACTTCCATGGCCTGATCAAGATGATGGTCGAGCATGACCTGGAACTGGCCCGGCGCGAAAAACACGCCCAGTCGTTTCCGGGTCGCTGAGCAAGACGCCAGGGCGAGAACGGATCAAGGATGATCGAGGCCAAGATGGAAACACGGCGAGACACGGGATCGGTCGTGGTGGCTTGCCCGGATGCCCGGCCTCCTGCGTATCAGGCCGCGATTGGGCTGGGCAGGGCGGGGCTCCTCCAGAGGTTTCTGACATCGTCATTCTACGATCCCAATGGGCCGCTGGCGACACTGGCCCGACGCCTGGATCCGCAGCGGCTCTCCCGGCTGGAGAGCGTCCTGCTGCGACGGCACGATGCCGAGATTCCCACCGGCCGGGTTTCCACTGTCCCCTGCGTCGACCTGTCGTTGCGAATCGAGGCACGACTCGCGGGGCGATCGCAAACCTTCAAACGTCTGCTCGCGCAGGCGAGAGCTACATGGTTCGATCGACGGCTGGCCCGCTTGCTGGCACAGTACCGTCCCGAGGCTCTCCTGGTTTTCAGCGACGTCGGCTCGACGGCCACACTTCCTCTTTGCCGGCGGCTCGGCATCCCAACCATCTTGAGCATGGTCCACGGCGACGTTCGCGAGGAGACCGAGGTGTTGAACAAGGAGGCCGCCCTCGCTCCGGAGTTCTTTCCGATCTATCTGGGTGACGGTGTCCTCGATCGCGCGGAGCTCGCCTGGCTGCATCGCCGGCGGCTGCGCGACATCGCGCTGGCGGACCGTGTCCTTGTACCGTCAGATCACATTGCCGAGACCCTCGTGGAGCACGGAACATCCCGGCAGAAGATCCGGGTGGTGCCGTATGCCGCGGATTGCCGTCGATTTCGCCCTCTGGCCGGGAAGCGGCACGATGCGAGCTGCATCTTCCTGTTCGCGGGGGGAATCACCCAGCGCAAAGGCATCAAATACCTGCTCGAGGCCTGGAGCAGGGTCCGCCGGCCGGGATGGAAGCTGCAACTGCTCGGGGCCCTGCCGAAGAACCCCGGGCCACTCTCCCCATTGCTTGACCAGGTCGAGCTGCTAGGACGAGTCGCGCACGCTGACGTTCCGGCACGGATGGCCGCGGCTAATGTTTTCGTGTTTCCCTCGCTCTTCGAGGGCTCCGCCGTGGTCACCTACGAGGCGTTGGCCTGTGGTCTCCCCTGTGTGGTTACGCCGGCGGCCGGTTCGGTCGTCCGCGACGGCGTCGAAGGATTCTTGGTTGGACCGCGCGATGTCAACGGACTAGCTCAGCGCATGGAGCAGCTCGGTGGCTCGCCTCGGGATCGGGCCAGGATGTCCACGAATGCACGCTCCCGCGCACTCGAGTTCGACTGGCCGCGCTATCACAACAGTATTGTTAACGCTATCGAGCAGCTCAAGCAGGAGTCCCCGGTAGCATCCCATCGCGGCGATGGTTTGAAGACACCTGACTTGCACTGGTCTCGCCAGCCGAAATGAGACCGCTCTACAGAAAGGCAGGACGCAAGGATGCAGCGTGTCAAGGAGCTCGATTCGATTCGCGGTTTGGCCTCACTCGCCATCGTCGTCTACCACCTCTGGCTGTCGAACATTGGCCTGCTAGGAGCAGCCGTTGATCTTTTTTTTGTGCTCTCAGGGTTCTTGATCACCTCGATTCTCTTGACTCATGTCATGAGTCACCGCTTCCTCGTGTCATTCTATGCCCGCCGCGCGCTGCGGATCTGGCCAATATACTACCTCTCGCTGATGATTCTCGTACTGTTGAACCCGTTCGCGTCCGCGCCCGGAAGCCTCGATGGACTGCCTTACTTCGCGACGTTCACCCAGAACATCACCTACTATTGGTCGGATTCGACACCGGCCTTCATCCCGGCGTTCCGACACACCTGGAGCGTGGCAATCGAAGAGCAGTTCTACGTGTTCTGGCCCGCCCTTCTCTGGGTCGTCGGGCGGCGAGGAATCACGTTGGCCACGATGTGCTTGATCGCCGTGGCTCTCACGACACGCATTCTTCAGTTCAATAGCTGGATCCTGATCACCCACTGCGATGGCCTGGCTCTGGGAGCTCTCCTGGCACACTGGAGCGTCCCCGCAGCGCAGGGCGAATCCCGGCAGGAGCCCCGTTTTCTGACGCTGGGGCTGGCAAGTGGTGGGTTCTGGGTTGGAGCCGCCGTCGCCCTCCGACTCGCGCCGCCCACCTGGCAAGCTGGCTTACTCATACCCGTCCAGAGCTTCCGTCTTCTCAGTCTGAATCTCGCATTTTTCGCTTTCGTGGGGTTGACCACCCGGTTTAATGGCCACCCTCGGATTGGCATCTTGCGTCACCCCTGGCTCGTCTACCTCGGGAAGATCAGTTATGGCCTGTATCTTTATCACCACATTGTGTTCATGTTGTGGGATGACTACGCGGCCAGAATGGGAATTGTGAATCACCTCGGAATCGACGTGGCCAAGATAGCCGTGAGCGTGGCTGTCGCGGCGATTTCCTGGAGATTCGTGGAGCAGCCCCTACTGTCGCTGAAGGACCGGTTTGGGTACCAGCGCGATGCAGCCCCCGCGGGGTTCGGGGAAGGTCGCGAGCAAGGACCTTGTGTCACCGCCCCCGCCGGACTTGACGATGCCCTCGAGCTGTCCCGGTCGTTCACGTTGGCGAAGGCCAGCACGGCGAAGGCGAGGTGAGGTGAGGTGACCTCATGGACGAGCAGTTCTTCGTGTTCGCGGCCGCTGGGATCATCCTGGTCTACTTCTTGGTCAACGTGATTGTTCGCAAGTTCGATCCCTTCGCCCCGGTCTGGCTGTTTCTCGTCGGCTATGCGCAGGTCTACATCATCCAGGCGGTCTCGTACCATGAATGGGCCTTGCGGGTCCGCGGGCAAGAACTTGTGGCGGCGGCAAACTTCCGCGCCCTATGGGCGCTCTTGTGGTTCCTGACCGTGTACCATCTCGGAATCAGCCCCCGGCTTGCCCCTGTCCTACCCCGGCCTCCTCGCGGATGGTCGACGGCCCTGATCGCCGGGGTCGCTCCCCCCCTCATTCTCTGGGGACTCTACTGCGCTGGCGTTGTGATCAGTGCGGGGTTCCAGGGGCCGGATTCGATCTCTCCGGAGGAAGCACTGCTGCGCTCGTTCCCGTTCGTGATGATGGTCGCGGCGATCTTGCTCATCGTCACGGGCCGGTCCCTGGCTTCACCCCAGCCGCTCTTCTTCCCCGCAGGTCTCTTGGTCGGGGCCGCTTACGTTGCAATATGGATGTTCAATGGCAAGCGCTCACATTCGCTGATCGGTGTGCTGTCCACGGTCTGTGCCTGTTATATCACGCGGTTGAAGCGGCCGTCATGGCCTGTCTTGCTTGCCACGTCCTTCGCGGGTGTTCTCGTGGTGGCAATCGCCATTGGCTGGCGGAACAACAATGACTACGAGTTGTCCGCGTCGGGATTCACTCAGTACCTATCCGATTTCAAGCTGGAAAAGATCCTCGAAAGCCTCAATATCAAGGACCCCGAGAGCGAGCAGGAAACCACGACCTACGAGACCACCGAGTATGGCGGCTTTCTGCTCATGATGGATACGGTTCCGCATAAATCCGACTATGATTACGGTGCTAATTATATTCGCGTATGTTCTACGTTTATCCCTCGAATCGTCTGGCCCACCAAGCCGCTCTTTGGCCGTGAACAGTGGATCAACGCATACATCGCTGGCTCAGAGATGGATCGAGGCGAGGAATTCACAAGCCCGGCAATCGGCATCCTCGGGGCGACTCAGCTAAACGGCGGTGCCGTCGGGACCCTGATTGTCCTGGCCTGTATCGCTCTTCTTCTCCGCGCCGCTTACGAGTATTTCCGCCTCTACGCGGAGGTCCCCTGGGTCCAGTTCTGGTGGGCGATCACCTTCTACAACGCGTGGTTCATGGTCGTGAACGACGATCCCATGGTCTGGTTTTACTACAACTGGGGTTTCTCCACATTCCCCATCGTCGTGTTCCTGTGGTGGGCCCTCAAGATTGTTGCAAGAGATCCCGCGCAGGCGTTGACTCGCGCTGTGGTGGTGGGGATTCAGCAATGAGAGCCGCCATCTGGAGGAGAATGCAATGATCTTCGCTGCTTGCTTCACCAACTTCGGCCCCTATCACCTGGCCCGGCTCCGGGCCCTGGCGAGCCGACTACGCGAGCGCGGTGACTGTCTGATCGCCTACGAGATGGCCGCCACCGACCGGACTTATCCGTGGCAGCGCCCGAAGCAGGCGGAGCCGTTCGACTGGATCACCTTTTTCCCGGACCGGGTCCTCGAAACCCTGACATTCCCCGACTGCGCCACAGCGATTGTCCGGGCACTCGACCGCGATCAGCCCGATGCCGTGGGGATCGTCGGCTATGCTCGGCCGGAGTCGATGGCCGCGGCTCGATGGGTCCGCCGAAATCGCCAAACGGCGATCTTGATGTCAGAGAGCCAGGCGGTCGACCGGCCTCGAACCTGGTGGAAGGAGCTGATCAAACGGCGCCGGCTGCGCCTGTTTGACGCGGCGCTCGTGGGAGGTCCCCCCCATCGTGACTACCTGATCGATCTGGGGATGGAGGCTGATCGCATCACCCTGGGCTACAACGCCGTCGATAACGCGTTCTACCGGAATCAGGCCGACTTCTGGCGCGACCATCCCGAAGGAAGGCAAGGCCTGCCTGTCGCTCCGTTCTTCTTGACGGTTTGCCGTTTCGCCCCCGAGAAGAACCTGGGTCGCCTGGTCGAGGCCTTCGCCCGTTATCGCGACCAGGCAGGCCCCGACCATTCATGGGACCTGGTTCTCTGCGGCGATGGCCCTCAGGCTGTCCTGATCGACACGGCGATCAAGCGGAGCGGCCATGCAGAGGCCATCCACCGGCCTGGCTTCTTACAGGCTGATGTGCTTTCCCGCTGGTATGCTCATGCCGGAGCCTTCGTTCTGCCCAGCCTTTCGGAGCCATGGGGCCTTGTCGTCAACGAGGCCGCCAGCGCCGGCTTGCCCTTGCTTGTCTCGAATCGGGCTGGGTGCGCGCCCACGTTGGTCCCCGAGCCCGAGGCAACCACCGGTGCGCAGTTCGATCCGCTCGACATCGAAGAGATGTGTCAGAAGCTCACATGGTTGACCTTGCTCACGGAAGACGAACGCCGGTCCATGGGCGGACGCGCCGCCGAAATGGTGAGTTCATGGGGTCCTGATCGCTTCGCGCAGGGCACTCTCGAGGCGCTCGACCTGGCAACTCGATCTCAACGGACCTCCAGGTCCCTTCCCCTGGAAAAAGTGAGGTGAACCAGTGAGTTACGCGCAGACGGTCATCGACCAACCGGTACGCAGCTTCTCCTCCAGGCACTCCGGGTGGCTTCATCTCTGCAATGGCCTGGACCCGGTGCGCGACGGGGGCATGGTCCCCAGCATCCTGGGCATGACTGGCGCGTTGAGCCGGCTGGGGGGCGATGTGACCATCGTCATGCCCACTCCCTCGAGACTCGACTCCTTGCCGGTTGAAACGCTGCTGACTCTCAAAGGGCCGGACACCGACCTCGAGGCGGCCGTCCGAGCGGCGGAAGTGGTCCACCTGCACGGGCTCTGGCAAGGTCATACCCGGCGCGGGGCCAGAGCGGCGCGCAGCGCGCGGGTTCCGTACCTGATGGCCGCCCACGGCATGGCCGAGCCATGGGCCTTGCGGCACAAGCGGTGGAAGAAGAGTTTCTACCTCGCGCTCGTCGAGTCCAGGAACCTTCGCCAGGCAGCCTGCCTGCACGCGCTGTCGCGTCCCGAGATTGGCCACCTTCGCCGCTTTGCTCCCTGGACCCCCATCTGCTTCGTGCCCAACGGCGTCGATCCGAGCTTCTTTGACGATCTGCCCGCACGAGCCCTTCTGGAGCAAGAGCATCCAGAGCTGAAGGGCAAGTTCGTGCTGCTGTTCTTCGGCCGCGTACACGTCAAGAAAGGGCTCGATCTCCTGGCGGAGGCCCTGGGTCGCGTTGGACCGGGTTTCCCCGATTTGCACCTCTTGGTGGCCGGCAAGGACGACGGCGCGTGGAAACCGTTCGCCGAGCGGATCGAGACGCTGGGACTATCCGAGCGTGTGACCTACGTCGGACACGTGGGGGGCGAACGTGCTCGCCAGGTTTGGGCGGCGGCAGACGCATTCATCCTGCCCAGCTACAGTGAGGGCTTCAGCATGGCGATCCTCGAGGCACTGGCCTGCTCGCTACCCTGCCTGATCACGACGGCCTGCCACTTCCCCGAGCTGGCCGACGCCCAGGGAGCCGTCGTGGTCAATCCCGAGGCAGGCGAGGTCGCCCAGGGCCTCCGCGGCCTGCTCGAAAGGACCGATGATGAGCGCCGACGGTTGGGACAGAACGGACGGCGGCTTGTCGAGAATCAGTACACCTGGGACCAGCAAGCTCATCGTCTCGCCTCCGTGTATAAGTGGCTGGCTGGCGGCGGTGCGCGGCCGGAGTGCGTCATTCCCTGAGCTATGTACTCCCATTCCCTGAGCTATGTACTCCCATTCCCTGAGCTATGTACTCCTTTGAGACCATCATGGGGAAACGATGAACTCCTCGTGGAGGCGATGAACATGTCCCTTGCCGATCAAGCGCTACAAGAGCCGTCCGTAGTCCGAACGATAGATACGCACCGCGGTACTCTCAAAGCACCCGTCAGTGTGATCGTGCCCGTCAAGAACGAGGCCGAGAACCTCCGGCGCTGCCTTCCGGCACTCGAGTGGGCGGACGAGGTCTTCGTCATCGATAGCCAGAGCAGCGACGAAACCGCCCAGGTTGCAGCCGGGTTCGGGGCCACCGTTATCCAGTTCCAGTTCAGTGGAAGCTACCCCAAAAAGAAAAACTGGGCTCTGGAAAATGTTCCGTTCCGAAACGACTGGGTGTTGATCGTCGATGCCGATGAAGTGATCGTGCCCGAGCTGGCCGGAGAGATCGCCCACCGGATCGCCATGAATGAGGCCGAGGGTTACTATCTCAACTCGAAGTATTTCTTCCTGGGTCGACGTATCCGCCACTGCGGCTATTCGGGATGCTGGAACCTGCGCCTGTTTCAGCATCGCCTTGGACGCTACGAGATCATGCCCGATCACACCGGGGGCCGGACCGGAGATAACGAGGCGCATGAGCATGTCGAGCTCAAGGGCCGGACCCTGCGCTTGAGCCAAGAGCTAGAACACCACGCCTATCCGACAATCGCTATCTGGGTCGAGAAGCACAACCGCTATGCCGTCTGGGAGGCGGCGATGTATGACCGGTTCCTGAACGAGCCGGTCCCCGCGACTATCGGCCGGGATAAGCGGCTCAAGCGATGGCTCAAGAAAATCTACCTTCGGCTGCCCATGCGTCCGTTGGTTCGCTTCGTCTACGCCTATTTCCTTCGCCTGGGTTTCCTCGACGGCAGGCCGGGCCTGGTCTTCTGCACTTTGCTGGCGTTCTATGACTTTCTAGCCTGGGCGAATGTGTATGAACAACGCGTCGCACAAACGACCGGGGATTTCCTCCCTGAATCGACCACATGAAATCAAACGGCCGCCCCAATCAAGAGGCGGCCGCTCGAATTCTCGATTCACGACCTGAAAGGTCCATCGATCGCTCGAATCATGAGTCCGACTTGCCACGTTGTGGCTGTTGGCGTTGGAGTCGGGGTCGGAGTTGGGGTCGGCGTGGGTGTTGGAGTCGGAGTTGGGGTCGGGGCTGTTGGCGTTGGAGTCGGAGTTGGGGTCGGCGTGGGTGTTGGAGTCGGAGTTGGGGTCGAGGTT
>JAFAHT010000170.1 GCA_019237095.1 Planctomycetaceae bacterium | reverse complement strand
CCTCAGGATGCGGTGGATGGCCGCGGGGATGGAACAACAAGCCATGTGCGTCCGTGTCGCCAAGCGGTTCTGCCGAATCGCCTACCAGATGGTGGCCGGCGGCCAGGTGTTCCGCCATCCCAGTTGCCAGAAGCGCGACGACATCCTCCGCAAGCTGTCGGTCTTTCACGCCGAGCACGGCAGTTCAATGGCTCAGGTCATGACCGATCTGCAAGCGGCCACTGACCACATTCCCAAGAGCGAGCATGCCCCGGAGGCGAAGAGCCTCTCCGAGGAACTGCAACCGAGTACCCGCCGACAGCCAAGCGGGCCGCGTCGGCTGGGAGAGATTCTGCCCGTAGTCTTGGCCAAGCTGGGGGTGACTGCTGTAGAATTGAGTTTGAAGGGGGAGAACGACCTCATGTGACCGCACGGGCCGAGGAGCCGAAACAACGCCTTGTGGCCCCGTGGCTCTCGAAGCCTTAGCCGAAAGCGTGGCGCTCTGTCGGATCACCAACGCCTGATAGGGCGGCGTGGGGTTACTCCCCTGATGTACCAGTATGGCGAGATGTGATCCATTGTTTATGACAGAAGTGGCTCGCTTGGCCTTGCCGTTCCCTGGTCAAATGTATCCCATGAACTCGCAGTGATGCGAGCATGCATGTGGTGCGCGCTCGCACTCCCGTCCCAAAAACCGCATGGCGGTCTTTCCAGCGGCCTGGTAATGGTTCCAGCCCCGTGTACCATACTGGTCCCAGTTCTGGACCTGTGTCCCGTCTTGGTCCGATGGCTAATCCTGGGGCCACGCGGCGACGTTAGGCCGCGACTCCCATAAATGGTCGGGAGCCCGCCACGGAGTGACGCTCCACGGCGGGTCCTTTGTTGCTCCTCTCGTTCACTTCAACATCAGGCGACGGTGCGTCCGTGCTCGCGCAGGATGGTCCAAGCTGACTGTCCAGCAATAGGGCGCGGGCCACCAGCTCGGGATCGGGCTGCGGGGCGACGGCTTCTTGTGGGGTCATGTCCGGCGATCATTGATCCAGGCAACCCAGAGGGTTCAGCAAAGCAGATCCGCCGTGGAATGGGGTGTGTTCTGGGTCATCTTGGCCACCAACAGCCCTCGGATCAGATGGAGCCGGTCGCCACGGCTGAAGACACACGATGCGACCATGGCCTCGTATTGATCGAGGCTCATGCGATAGAGCGACTCCGCCGGTGGCGCCCAGGCCGATTCCGTAGCCGCCGTCGGGTGTGTCGGGATGATCGTGGACATAAGGCTTACTCTTGATCTGAATCGCCCTGGCCACGTTTCCGTGGCGTCCACAAGTCCCGGACCCCAGACGTTCCAGCTCAGATCGACTGCGCAAGTCCCGGCTGGATCTACTCGCCATCCGCACCCTTGAGGTCTACTTCTTCCAGGCCCATCTGCTTGGCGATCTTGGAGAGCTGATCGCGGACCTCGAACATGCCGGCGGGGCGCTTGTCGGGATCGAATTGAAGGCAGGCGACGATCAGGGTGTTGAGGTCGGCGGGGATGCGCGGATTGATCTTGGAGGGGAGGATGACCTTTCTTTCGTCTCCAGGCTTGGGAATGGCCCCCTGCACAAATCGGCCAGTGAACATTCGGTACATCGTGGCGCCGAAGTTGTAGATATCGGTCTTCTGGTCGACCACCTTCTCGATGGCCTGTTCCGGGGCCATGAACTGCGGGGTTCCCTGGATCCGATCCTTGGTCTGGCCGCGAATCCAGGCGGTGCCGAAGTCGATGAGCTTCACCTGGCCATTCTTCGATAGCATGATGTTGTGCGGCTTCAGGTCGCCGTGAAAGACGCCGCGACGATGCATGTGCGAGAGCGCCGAGGCCACCTGGCAGAAGATCAACATGAGCTGGCCCAGTTCGGGGGCCTCGACCTCGTCGAGGCTTTTGCCATCGACGTACTCCATCAGCAGCTCGCAGCCGGTGACCTTGAACCATCTCTTTCGCTGGTGGAAATCATAGATCTTGGCGATCGTCGGATGGTTCAGCTTCTGGGAGGCCTCGAACTCGGTCTTCGCCTGCTGGATGTAGATCTCGTCCTCGGGCTCGTGCTTGCGGACGATCTTCAAGGCGTAGCGCTTACCTCCGGCGGTCTTGTCGCTGATCAGAAAGATCTTGCTTCCCGCGCCCTCGCCGAGTTCGTTGACCACGCGGTACTTCATTCCGGAAAACTTGGGCGTGCTCGAGACGTTCGCCATTCGGAGCCTCATTCAGTCGGATTCTGGGTTAGCATTCACTCGCAAGAACACGTCGTCGGGTTGTGCTTGTGTTTATTCTCGGCGTGGTCCGGCATCCTGGGGCCTGTGCGCACGGGTTCCCGGAATTCAAACAATGGCGATCAATTGACGATCTGCAACAGCTCGACCTCGAAGATCAGGTTGGAATTGGCGGGAATCTGCGGTTTTTCTATTTCCCCATAGGCTATCTTTGCCGGCACCCAGAGCTTGCGGATCTCGCCAACCCGCATGCCGGGCAAGCCCTCTTCCCAGCCCCTGATCAACTGACCGGTTCCGATGGCGACCTTGTAGGGCTCGCCACGCTGCCGGGTGCTATCGAAGATCGTGCCGTTCTCGAGGGTGCCCACATACTGGAAAAGGGCGACCCGGCCCGGCTTGAGCTCGTCGCCGGTTCCCTCCTTGAGAGTCTCGTACTTGACCCCGTTCTTGGTGGTCTGCGTCACTCCCTTGGCCGTGGGAAGTGCGGGTGTGTATGACGCCTTGCCGCTCTCTCCCGATGCCTTGGGCGCAATGACAGCCGACTCGCCTTGGGCCTGCGCTGGATCTTTACTGTCCGGGGCAGTCCGCGGGAGGACAGTCCCCGGCGGGGACGTAGGCATGATCTCCTCCGGGGCATCGCACCCCACCAGGATCAATGCCAATCCCAGGCATCCCCGGGTCAATAGCTGCCATGAGCTCATCAGCTTCTCCCCACCTTGGACAAACGCAACGCACGACGAATGTTGAAGGATCAACGCTGGCCAGGGTGCAGCGGCAGCCAGCCTCATCGCCGACCGATCGTCCCTGCCGCGAAGACACCCTATTATGTCATGAGCAAGGAGGGATCGACCAGATCTCACGGGTCCGGCTTCTTGGCATCGCCTGCACGGAAATCTGGCATGGTTCAAACGCAGGTCACAGCTCAGGGGTGGCTGCGGTCGACGCCGGAAGGGCGACGCCCCCAGATCCGCGGCTGGCGCGCTGGGGGCTCGCTCGCTGTTGCCAGCTTGACCCCAGCTACTCCGCACTTCTCACCCGCGCAGATTCGGGAGTTGAACCATAGCTGATCCCCTGCGGGCCAAGCTGGTCTCTGAGTCGGCTTCCGGCCTGGCCAGGGCTTCGATCTCCCCTCCGGGAGCGATCTGGACTTGCGTCCGCCTTGCATGCGTGATATGCTACGAAATGCTACGTTTTGGGCTTTTTTGAAAATTTGGGAAACCATGTTTTCGACGCAAGTTCTTAATGAATAGATGGTTGTGGCTATTTGCCTCTCAGCGCTCTTTTCGACGACAATTAACGCAACCGCTTGGCAATAAAGTAGTTGCGTCATAAATAGTAACGTAGCATGTTCCCGCAAAAGTCGCCATTGGACGAAGCGGCTTCGCCGCGGGATAGGGGGAGCGGGCTGGGTGGGTTGTGCGAACTGGGGGGGGGCGGCTATCGAAAGATTCTGGTGTGATACCTTTGGATTTCCGGCCGTTGTGGCTGGAGTTCTTCGTTCCCTACGCAGGAATAGATAAATAGATAAAATAGACAAGGCTTTTCGCATCGGCGTCGCGATGCGAAAAGCCTTGTCTATTTGACACCAGCGAACCGGAATACCGCAACATTCCCTCATCGTATTGACGAAAAGAGTGATATATCCCTGGTCGATCGCTCTCTGTACCCTTGATCACAGGATGCCGTGGACCCTCTCAGATCCGACTTTCCATATCGAGGGCCGTCTTTCTCCAGACGCCAGGCTTGCGAGCAGCGGGTCCGACCAGGCTGCGCCAGGGTCGATCGCCGGGCCCCGGCACGTGCCGGTTGGATGGTGATAACCCTCTTTTTTATAACGGGTTGCGCGGAGCGAGGAAGTGTATTGACCGGCGGTCCGCCGGCGAGCCAGATGAAGGTCAGCCTGAGCCATCTCCAGTATGAGAACGAGCAGCTCAAGACCGAGGTTGCCAGGCTCAAGGAAGAGTCGCGGTCGATGGAAGACAGGCTGGTCCAGGAACAGGTCCACAACGACGATCTCACGGCCCGCCTGGATGATGCTCGCAATATCTTGCGGGATCGGGGGGTCGACACCGAGACCAGGGTCGGGACACGAACCAAGGGAAAGAAGGGCGCAGATCCGGACGACGAGATCGCACAGCCCCGGACGTTGCCGGCGGGTCGAACCACCAGGAAACCGCGCAAGCCCCCCTCCGTCAGCATCCCCGGCGACCTCGACCTTCCCACGGCCTCGGACGAATCGGAACCTCAGACCGGGACCATCTCCTTCAAGTCTCCGGGTTCCACTTTGAGGCGGCCAAAGTTCCCCGATGATTCCTCCCGCTCCACATCCGAGGACGACGAGCTGCACTGGCAACCGGTGGCGACCGCAGCCGATCCTCAGGCACCACCCAGGCGATAAGGCGAGCCCAAATCGACGAGCCGGTGTCCGCTTGGGCGAGAACTTCGTCCGACCATCTTTCGGCGGGCGCGGC